>DATLAJ010000084.1 GCA_035527515.1 bacterium | reverse complement strand
AGGGGCGGTTCACAAAGCGAGGCGCGACGGAACGTCAAACCGCCCAGAAACGATGGAGGGCTTTTTGATGAAGGACAAGGAGATCGACAAGATCGCACAGGCAATTGCGGCAAAGCTCGGCGAGCCGGGCGGGCCAGGCGTCCTGGGCTGCGGAGATGCAAGTAGCTCAGAGAACTACAGTTGCGACTACGATTACTCGTGCGACGATTACGAGTGCGGCGGAGCAGGATTCTTCAGGTGCATTAACCTCTTCGAGTGCAACACGGAGTTCGAGTGCTACAGCGACTTCAATTGCTACGCCGGCTTCCACTGCGCCTACCACTACAATTAGGAGGGTGTCAATGAGAAGCACAACCGCGATGCGCGCAGCCCTGGTCGCGCTCAGCTTGGCGCTGTTGGCTCCAGGCGCCTTTGCGGCGACCGTTGGCGCCCTGCCAACCGCCAAGAACGTCGCGAACGTGTTCGGTCTGGACGACGTCTGCACGCCTCAGCTGGGGACGAGCTATCCGGACTTCGTGTTCTGCGCGGGCTCGGGTTGCGCCTGGCCATATATCGTCTTTGGAGGCAGCTACAACCAGTTTGCCTGGGCCGACTGGCAAAACAGCGTGAAGTACTACGCCGTGCAGGTTGACGATCACTCGCGCTGGACGGGCGTTTGGGTGGCCGGCTGGGGCGACGTCAACGACGACAGCGACAACGACGTCTTGATTGGCGACCCGGGAATCGCACCAACAAGGGCGGTTCGTGAACCGCCCCTACGTAACGCAGGTTCGGGCACAAGGACGCATTGTGCAGATTAACAAGAGGTTATTTCACGTAATACAGATGTTATTGTTTAACGTTTCACACAACTGTAGGGGCGGTTCACGAACCGCCCAGAAAGGATGGAGGGTTTTTTGATGAAGGACAAGGACATCAACAAGATTGCAGAGGCAATAGCGGCGAAGATCGGTGCCCCGAGCGGGCCGGTCGTCCTGGGCTGCGGAGACGCAAGCAGCACACAAACCTACAACTGCAGCACCGGCCACAACTGCACCACGTATGAGTGCGGCGGAGCAGCCCAGTACAGATGCAGCTCCGCCTTTCAGTGCAACCGGTTCAACTGCTATACCAACTTCCAGTGCGATTCCGGCGTCTTCGGCGGCTGCGGCTACCGTTACAATGAATAGGAGACGGCCAATGAGAAGCGCAACGGCAATGCGCGCAGCCCTCGCGGCGCTCAGCCTGGCGCTGCTCGCTCCGGGCGCCTTTGGGGCGACCGTTGGCGCCCTGCCAACCGCCAAGAACGTCGCGAACGTGTTCGGTCTGGACGACGTCTGCGCGCCTCAGCTGGGCACGAGCTACCCGGACTTCGTGTTCTGTGCGGGATCGGGCAGTGGCGCCTGGCCATACATCGTCTTCGGCGGGAGCTACAACCAGTTGGCCTGGGCCGACTGGCAAAACAGCGTGAAGCACTACATCGTGCAGGTTGACGATTACTCGATGTGGACGGGCGTGTGGGTAGCCGGGCGAGGGGATTTGAACGGCGACGATAACAACGACGTCTTGATCGGCGACCCGAGGCATCTGAACTTCCCGAACAATGGTGAAGATTGGGCGAACAACATCGGGATATGCTACGCGCTTTATAACGTAGGCGAGCCGGCGTCTGTTGGCGAGTCGACGCTGGACCTCGACGACCCTGGGACGATGGCGACTGTGGCGAGGATAACGGCGGACCAGGTGCAGTCTCGGTTTGGCTGCTGTTCGGAGATAATAGGCGACGTGGACGATGACGGCTATGCGGACATCTTGGTCGGCGAGAGCGGCTGGGGGCCGACGAGCGGGTCGGCCCAGCGCGAGCGTTACGAGTGCGGCCGGGCGTGCCTCTTCTTTGGGAGCGCGAACTTCTCGGACACGGGGACGACGTCTGCCAGCGTGGTGCTTCTGACTGGCGAGGACCGCAACGACCACTTCGGCGCCGCCGTGAGCTCAGCGGGCTTTCTGGACGACAGCCCCATGGCGATGGACCGGTACGGCGACTTCGCCATCGGTGCGCCCTGGTACGACAAGTCGTCCGGCCAGACCGTGACCGAGAACGCAGGCCGCGTGTATGTGTTCTACGGGACGGACGCGGCCATCTCCAGCACGCACGCGACCGACGCGAACGTCATCATCACGGGCGAGACGACGGACAGCTTCTTCGGCTCTGCTATAAGCTGCGGCGACTTTGACGGGGACAACTACGATGACCTCGTAGTCGGGGCGTGCGGTTACGACAACCAGACGGGCCGTGCTTACGTGTTCTTCTCGAGCTCGCTCAGGGCGGACGCGGACGGGTACGTAGATGCTGCGGACGCGGACGTGAAGATAGACGGCTCGGCAGACGGGAACCTGTTTGGCAACGCTGTGAGCACGGCCGGCACGTTCTTTGGTCAGCTCGTGGCCACGGACGCGGTCATAGTCGGCGCCCCGGGCGTTGAGGACACCAAGGGCGCGTTCTACGTCTTCGACATGAGAAGCGCCTCGTCCAGCATGAGCGCCTCGGATGCGGACTACATCTCGACCGGCAGCACGGTCGGGATGCGCGTGGGACTCTCCGTGACCGATCTCGCGGACGTTGACGGGGACATGGACAGCGACGTAGCGGTGCTTGCGAGCGGCGTGTCAAACGGCACGTTGGCCATCCACGACAAGAACTGATACGGTTTGGGCAATGCAAGGGGGCGGTTCGTGAACCGCCCCTACAGAACGGGAGGTTGGGCGCGAATATGACGGTTGCGACAGAAAAGGGCGGTTCGTGAACCGCCCCTACATGGGCAGACACAAGGCCTGCCCCTACGTATCCGGGATTTGTGCCGCGCTGGTAGCTGTTGTGCTGTGCGCCTCGTTTATGGGCTGCGCTCACCGGCCCATGTACAACCCCGATTACATGTCGGCGGCTCAGTTCGATAAGATGGCGCGGACGGTCCTTGCCCCCGTCTATCCGCTGCTGGCGAGGCAGATTCTGCTCGACTACGGGATCACGTTCGGCGACTGCCTCGATGTTGGCGGCGGCGGTGGATACCTCGCGATCGAGCTTGCCCAGCGCTCCGGCATCAATGTTACAGTGCTGGACATTGACCCCGAGGCGATAGAGATCGCGAGGCGCAACATAGAAGAGGCGGGGCTTGAGGACAGGATAGACACGGTTGTTGCTGATGCGGCGAGGATGCCCTTTAAGGACAGCTCGTTCGAGCTGGTGATCAGCCGGGGCTCATTCTTCTTCTGGGAGGACAAGGTCGGCGGCCTTCGAGAGGTCTATCGCGTGCTCAAGCCGGGCGGCATCGGGTTCATCGGCGGCGGCTTCGGTCGAATGCTGCCGAGGAAGGAGCGGGCGAAGATCGTCAGGTCGCTCTGTGCTCAGAATCCCCATTGGCGGGAGCAGCAGACGTCGCGGCTCGAGGCGGCTAAGATACTGGACGAGGCCGGCATCACGAACTACTCGCTCCTGCGCGACGCAGCTCCTGAGCTGCCCTGCCCGTGCGGGCTTTGGGTGGAGATACATAAGCCGTAGTTTTGAGTCTCAAGTTCGGGCCGCCAAGATTCCGATCCTCTGCGTCAGGTTGTCGTTTGCACGTTCGGCCTTTCAGTTCGCAGCAGTCCGCCGAGTCTTCGACGCGACGTCAAGCTGCCGCGTTCTAGAAGGTCGCTCGCATCTTGGACCATTCTGATTTTTCTGGTCGCAGAATTGCTCTTGACTTGACTACTGTCGACCGGTATCTTCACCCACAATTGTGAAGACCTTGTCGGATTCTGAAAAGGAGATAGGCATGAAGCGCATTTCGTTCGCACTTGTATTGCTGTTGGTTACATCTTTGTTCGTCTCGATCGCACTTGCCGAGGAGGAGAGCGAGAAGGCCGTCAAGTTCAAGCTTGGGGTGAAAGGCCTTTACGGGAATTGGGACTTCAATAACAGCGACGTTTGGGCTAAGGGCATAAACGGCACCTACAAGATGAGTTCTGACGTTGGCCCGTTTGGTCCCTTTGCGGAGGTCTCCCTTGCCAAAGACCATATCGGTCTGAGTGCTCATTATCTGCTGGCGCGATTCCGCGGGGACTATCATCTTAGTAACAAGAGATATGCGGATGATTGGTACGAGACTACGGAAAGCGGGACAATGAAGGCAGACAGACAGGACATACAGGTCGTTCTGCGCATGACGCCCTATTGGAAGTATTGCTCGTTGTTGTTCGGCTACCAATGGCTTAAGCATCGTGACTTTGAGCGGAACGGGCACGGCACTTGGACGGAATACTCAGGTGAGTTTGGTGTCCCCGTAGGCGTTCACAAATATGACATAACGACCGAAGAGAATAACAGCATCCATGGCTTTCTTTATGGGATTGGCCTGCAGTCGCCCTCATATTCCGGATTCTACGCCTGGGGGAACGGGATGTTGATGCCCAACATGAACATCAAAATCTCAAGCGATTGGCAAATGCACTATCAAACGCCCGGCGTGGAGGACGATGACGACTCATACAACACATCTGGAAGGCTCAAGAGCTTCAAGACCGAGCTTGGCCTCGCATACGACTGCACCAGCGTTCCGCTCGAGTTCAAGCTGGGCTGGTGGTTCTACAGGTCCAGGCCCGATGAAGAGAAGGCCAAGCTGGCGCCGGTCTTCAATGAGAAACTATCCGGCGTCCAGTTCTCGCTGGGGTATATGTTCTGATAGATGTTTCTCGCCTGAGGGGTCGCTCCCGGGATTGGTGGCGAATCTCCGGCGGACAGGGCGTGTATGTGCCGGGTTCTGTCTTTAATTTGGCCAGCATAGCGAGACTTTCCGAACCTTAGGTTCGCATACCTTGATTTATATCTTCCGGGGCGTGGCGCAGTCAGGTAGCGCACCGGTTTTGGGAACCGGGGGCCGGCGGTTCAAGTCCGCCCGCCCCGAAGCCTTATAGCCGCCTTCCCAACGATTTAACCCCCATAATCCTCCATATCGAGAATTTGCCTATTTGGCTTGATTTACACTCATGTCTTGGCAGGTAAACTGCACACTGAGTGCACACTGGCAGTTTCACATCTCCCGCGAATCTGTCGGTGAGACTCACAATAGCCCGTATAATTCCTAAACAGGATTGTGTTGGCTTGTGGCCTATGGAGTGCCACTATAAGAAAAGGAGGGGGGATGTCTTTATGGGCGTCTGGAGCAATCTAATGCAACGATCATCGGTGGTGGCAGGGGGCATCCCTGGTCTCCGGTCGCAAGATTCGCCGGCACAAGGAAGGCCAGCTGTATGCTCTACGGCGCTATCGTGAACCCCACCACGGATAGATTACTGACATACAGCCCGGTCTGGGTATTCAGGCATGCCGCAAACCAGGCGTATTGGCCGTGAGGCAGTTCAGGCAAGTCGCGGAAGCTGAATATCGGGAAGTCTGTGACTGACTGCCCCACCGGAAGCACCAGATGCGACATCATGGGCTGCATCGATATGCCAAGATTGGGCAGGAACAGAAACGTCCCGTCCGGCATACTCACCGCGCAGTAGAAGTCCATCTCATCGCTCTCTCCCGCATTCTCAGCATCGCACAACAGAGACAAGTCGTCGCCCCGGGAGTATCGTTCCTGATTCGTTGAAAGCGAGAGATTCATGCATTTGGATGTGAACTCGAATGTCAGCTCGGCGACATTACCCACTATCTCGTGCGTTTCAGTCTCGCAGAACCACGACGACCATGTATAGATTCCCTCAGGTAAGTGGCCCATCGGGCCGAACTGGAACACAACCTCGCTGGGCCTATGGATACCCGAATACAGCGAAACGTTCTCTTCCAGTGGCTTGGCTTGGCTTTCGAGATTTGTGCCGGTCCAGAATATCCGCGAGCCGCCCATGGATTGAGGAAGCTCGACCGCTAGATACAGGTCCGCGACAACCGGACCACCGGTGTTCTCATATTCAAGCGATATCTCCATATCGCTGGCGGGGCAGAAGAACGTCAGGTTGCTGCCGATCGCAACAGCGACATTCGGGGCAGCGGCCTCTTCCTGATACAACACGCAGCACTCGCTCGGGTCGGTGATACCTTCGACGCTCTCGACGTTGCCGGAAACGTCGGTAGATATCGTGTAGAAGCAATACGTGCCCTCACCCTCGGAGGGGTCGAACTCGAATGTCCCGCTGTCGCCTGAAAGCGCCAGTTCGCTGTCCGCCCAGTCGGCGTCGTCGAAGCTGTAGTAGAGCCTCGTTGTATCCACGCCCGAGACAACATCATCAGCCGTGAAATGCACAAGGATCGGCAGCGAATCGACCTCGTCAGGGCAGGAACTGCTCGAGACCGGAGCTTCGATATCATACATGCATCGACAGCCTTCGGCGGTATGCGAGCTCGGTGAAGGCGCGATGTTGCCTGCCCGGTCGACGGCCTGAGTATAGAACTCGTATGCTCCTTGACCGTCACCAAGCACGAACTCGAATTCGCCGGACGCCTCTCCCCGAACGAGCTTGGTATTGACCCAGGCGCCAGACTCGAACCGATACCAGAGGAGCGTCCTATCAACGCCGGAGAGAGCATCCACCGAATCGAACTCGACGCTCAATCGATTGGTCTTAGGATACTGTGGGATGTTGCACTGGGAAGAGGGAACAGTGACGTCATAGACGGTTGAACACTTGCACTCGGTCGATGCTGTGGGCGCGTTCTCGGCGTTGCCTGCGCGGTCCTTGCTCTGGGTATAGAAAGAGTATCGACCCTCCCCTCCAGGAAGCGACAGGGATAACTGGCCCGAAAGCTCCCCGGATGACATGCTTGTCTTCAGCCATTCCCCGTCATTGAACCTGTACCAAAGCTCCGTCAGCAAGACGCCGGAACCATCATCGGACGCGGAGAAATCGATTGAGAGGTTACGATCGGATGTGTATCCGGGGCAGCTGGCCTGTGACTCGGGCTTGATTCTGTCGCAAAGCGTCTGAGCCTTGGCGTCCGCCGGAGTCTCCGGCCCTGGCTCTCGGTTCCCGGCGTTGTCGATCGCCTGCGTGTAGAACAGATACCTTTCATTGGGGTTAGAGGGCATGAAATCATAGGTTCCAGACTCGCCCGGAGGCTCGATGCCTGAGTAGTGCCAGTCCTTACCTTCAGGCATGAACCAGAGCCTGGTTTTGCTCACGCCCGAAAGCGCGTCGGAAGCGGTGAAATCTACCCACACTTGAAGCGTTGCGGTAAACTGCGGCACACTGGCCTCAGAAGTAGGAGAAGTTCTGTCGTAGAGCGTCTCGGAAAGCCCCGTCGTGCCCGCCTGCGGCTCTGGCGAACTGTTGCTCGCGGTATCCTCGGCCACTATGTAGAACTCGTAGGCGCCCTCAATATCCTGAACCTCAAATGCGAACTCGCCTGTTGATGTCGTAGCCTGAAGTGCACTATCAGTCCACGAGCCGCCCTCGTGTCTGAACCACAAATGAACCGCCGCTATCTGCGTCGTCAGCTCCGCGACCTCGTAGTGCACTGCGATAGGCAGGCTATTGGCGAATTCGCTCGAGGTGCAGAAAACGACCGATGGCGACACGGTATCATAAGCCGTTGAGCTGTGGGGCTCGGTGGCAGCGTCGGGGTCCGGCGCCTCGTTGTCCGCCGTGTCCTTGGACTGTGCGTAGAAGTCGTACCTTCCCTCTCCGCTGGCCGGAGCGAACTCGAATTGGCCTGAGGATGCCTCAATCGCGCTGCCGGTGTCTGTCCACGGGCCGTCCTCGAATCTATACCAGAGCCTGCAGCGCACAACGGGCGAGAGATTGTCAGAGGTCTCAAACTGGACCGCTATGGGTGCCTGATTGCTAGTCTCAGGGCTAGTGGTTGAGGCTGTCGGTGGTGTTGCGTCATAAACAGTAGTCGAGCAACCTGGCGATTCCTCAGTAGGCTCTGCCTGTCGATTTGCCGCAACATCGACCGCAACCGTTTGGAACGAGTACCTGCCTTCAGAAGACGCGTGAAAGTCAAACGTCCCCGAATCCGCATCCTGCCAATGGCCCGAATCCTCCCAATCGCCCGCTTCGGTCCGATACCACAGTCCGCAGCCAGAGGCGCCGGACAGCCCGTCGCTCACCTCAAACACCACCGGCACAACAGAGACATTTGTATATGCAGGCGACGAACACGACGAGGTCGGCGCGGTTGTGTCATAGATTGTAACGCTGTCGGCCCCATCCGGAATAGATTCCGCGTTGCGAGCCCTGTCTAGCGCTACCGTGCAGAAGCCGTAGGTTCCCTCACCTTCGCTTGGCGTGAAGTCAAACTGGCCGGTTGAGGTCGTCGCCTCAAGCGAGGTCTCGCGCCAATCACCACCATTGAAGGTGCAAAGCAAGCCGACGGTGGCCACGCTGCTCCCCTTTACGCCGTCGTCAGACGTAAAGGCCAACGGGATAGGAGCCGCATTCGTTACCGGCGGCGAGCTGCACGATGAGGACGGCGCTGTTATGTCATAGACAAAGGCACAGTCCGTGTCAGTGGGTGGCGCCTCGGTATTAGCCGCACCGTCGCTGGCGACGGTATAAAACGCATAGATCGCATCCTGGTCAACGGTGCCTGTGAAGTTGAAGGCCCCACTTTGACCCTGGCCGTAGAGGCCAGTCGAGGCAAAATCCGACCCGTCCTGGCTAAAGTAGAGCTCGGTCCTCAGAAGGTTGCTTCCACCCGTGTCGCTGGCCGTGAATTCAACGACCGCCGGGAAGCTGTTGCCCCAGGGTGTGCACGAACAGCAGGAGACCGGACCCGTTAGGTCGATCACGGTTGTGCAATCGCGCTGGCTCGGTGCCTCCTCAGAGTTGCCGGCCTTGTCGAGGCATATCGTATAGAAATCGTATCTACCCTCGCCCGTCTGGGCTGCGAAACTGAAGACCCCGCTCTCACCGGGCCGAGAAAGCCCAGTGTACACCCAGGAGCCGCCATTAAACGAGACCCAAAGCCTTGTTTCAAGAACGCCGCTCGGCCCGTCGTCGTCGGCCTCGAAGGCAATCTCAAACGCAGTCGTTTTGGAGAACTCCGGTGAAGTGCACGATGACCGGGCTGCGATTGGGTCGTAGATGACACTTACGTCGTAGCCCTCGGGTGGAGACTCGACGTTGCCGGCGTTGTCGGTAGCTACAGTGTATATATCGTAGATACCGGGGCCATCTTTGGGGGTGAAATCGAATTGGCCGGCCTCGCCTTCCTCTCGCAAAGCGGCACTGATGAATTCGCCGCCATTGAAGCTATACCACAGCTCAGTCTCCAGAAGCCCCGCATCGCCATCATCACTGGACGCGAAATCGACCACGATGGGAAACGAATTGGCGTATTGCGAAGCCCCGCAAGTGGACCTGGGCACGGACACGTCGAAGACCGTCGTGCTATCCGGCGATTCCGGTGCCGACTCCACATTGCCGACGCCATCGGAGGCGATTGTGTAGAAATCATAAACGCCTTCCGAGTCTGACCCAAACTCGATCGAGCCGGATGTGCCCTCCCCATCGAGGCCCGAGTCGGTCCAGTCACCCTCGTCCAAGCGATACCACAGCCTGACACTTAGCTGGCCCACACCCGCCTCATCATCAGCAATGAAGCCCACGCCAAACAGCGAGGCGTTCGTGACGGTTGGGGAGGTAGCGACCGAACTCGGCGAGCATGTGTCGAACCACGTTGCGCAGGTTGCCTGTGTCGGAGGCGACTCGAGGTTCCCAGCGGTGTCTTTTGCCAATGTATAGAACTCGAATTGACCATCGGTCTCGGGAGCAAATGTGAACGTTCCAGAGCTCATGTCTTGCCTGCTGTCGTAAAGCTCCCAGTCGCCATTGACCTGATACCACAGCTGCACGTCCGTGATGTCGGTAAGGCTATCCTGCGCCTCGAAGGAGACACTGATCGGGGACGAGGCCGTCTGCTCTGGCGCCTCACACGACGAGACAGGCGACGTCCTATCAACGACGGTCTCAGCGTCCGGCTGTGTCGGCGGCTCTTCCGTGTTGTCCAGAATGTCGCGACATACTGTGCAGAATTCAGCGGTTCCTTCTGTCGCTATCTCGACCGCGATGGTGCCGATTGTGCCCTCTTCCCAGATACCCGACTCGAGCCATTGGCCGCCCTGCATCCTAAACCACACCGTCGTGAGAGCAACACCCGAACCGGAATCGGCAGCTGTGAAGTTCACCGCAACGGTTGCGCCGCTGGCATAGTCCGGCGAGGTGCAGTAAGAGGATGGAGCTGTTGTATCCACAAGAATCGAGCAGTCCGGCTCTTCAGGCAGCTCTTCCGTATTCCCAGCTATATCCTGCGAGACTGTGCAGAACGAGTATCTGCCCTCCTCCTCCGCCTCAAACGAATAGCTGCCCGACGCACCAGCGAGCCAATCGCCTGTCGCCTCCCAGTCGGAGCCGCCGAAGCTGTAATATAACCAGGCGCCGTCCACGCCGCTGCCGGCCCCGTCGGATGCGGCAAAGGTGACCTCGATTGTCGTCTGGCTGGCGTACTCATCGCAACTCGCGAGCGATTGGGGCACGGCAGTGTCCAGGAAGATGCTCGCGTCGGCGGTCGATGGCGCATCCTCTAGATTGCCGCTTCTATCCTCCGCAATTGTGTGGAAGCTGTAAGGCCCATCGCCGTCCTCAAAGACAAACGTTATGTTGCCGGAGTTCTCCGTCCCGTGCTCTTCATACGGCACGTAGCCCCCGCCATTGTAACTGTAATAGAGATAGACGAAGGCGACACCGGAAAGGTCGTCCGAGGCCGAGTAACTGACTACGGTCGAGGTCGTGGCGCTGTATTCGTCGCTCTCGCAGTCCGACGCGGGCCGAACCGTGTCGAACGTCGTCCGAGTGTCCGCCTCCTCCGGGGCATCCTCATAAACGCCGGTGTTGCCAACCGCTATCGTGTAGAACTCATACCACCCTTCGCCGTGCGTGAGCGTCAATGAGAAAGAGCCTTGCGTGGCGGACCGCCGCTCCCCAGTATCGGTCCAGTCGGGCGAGTAGCTCTGGCCCTCATCGTCAGAGTAGCGATACCAGAGCTCGACAAAGTCTAGGCCGCTCGTGCCACCGCTGGCCGTGTAGGAAACCGTCAGGCTCGCTGTGTTAACATAGTCATCCGAGGAGGCTAATGATATCGGAACCTGGTCATCAAACGTCGCAGCGCAATCCGCGTCGGCCGGCGGCTCCTCGACGTTTCCGGCGTTGTCATCTGCAATGGAGTAGAACTCGTAGAAGCCGTTTCCATAAGTTGTCGCGTCAAAGTAGAAGTGGCCGGATGTGCCCGACTGGGATTGGCCGGAGTCTGTCCAGTCCGGGTCCCAAGTCTCGTCGTCTGCCGAGAATCTGAACCAAAGGTCCGTTGACGCGACGCCGCTTGTGCCATCGCTGGCCCAGAAGCTCACCTTGATCGGGGATGAGTTGGCCTTGCCCGGTGTTGTAACGTAGGAGCTCGGCGCCGTGGTGTCGTATTTGGTCTCGCAATCGGCGCCTGCCGGGGGCATCTCCTCATTTGAGACCGTATCTTCACAAATAGTGTAGAATCCGTATATGCCATCTGAGCCCGGCGAGAACGTGAAACTGCCAGATTCGCCGCTTTTTTGCTGGTTGGTATCCGTCCAATCTCCACCATCGAACTGATACCACAGGGCGGTCTCGTGGACCCCGCAGCCCTGACCGTCCGAGGCGGTGAACGTGACAATGATTGGGGACTGCCTCGTCACGGAGATTGAGTCTGCTTCAGATGACGGCGCAGAGGTGTCGAACCTGGTTGCCGCGTCCGGGTCTGGTGGGAACTCTTCGACGTTTCCAACTGTGTCCTCAGCGACCGTGCAGAACTCGTAGAGGCCGTTGCCTTCGGGGAACGTGAACTCGAAGTGGCCGGAGGTCTCCTCAGAATACAGGCCACTCTCCGTCCACTCCCCGCCCAGTCTGTAGTATAGATAGACCGCATCGATACCCGCAAACGTATCCTCGGCAGTGAACGTGATCTCAACGCTATCCTCCGAGGTGCAGCCTGTCTCCGACTCGCAGGAGGATGAGGGAGCTTCCGGGTCATAGTTGGCCGAGCAGTCGGCCTCAGATGGAGCCTTCTCTCTTGAAGCCTGCTCACTCACGCCGATCGTGTAGAACTCGTAGAGGCCCTCTCCCTCGCCGGGTCCAAAACTGATCTCCCCCTCGGTCTCCTCGCCTGTTTCACCGGAGAAAGTCCAGTTGGGAGACCACTCATGCCCGTCCTCCGACCAATACCTGAACCAAAGCTCCACCTCGTCCAGCCCCTCGCTGCCGGGCTTCGCCAAGTACTCAACGCTTATCGTCGCGCCGCTTGCCCACTCGGGACAGTCGCAGGTGGTTATGGGAACGCGGTCATCGAATTCCGTCGCGTCGTCCGCCTCCCCCGGCGGGTCCTCGACGTTCCCCGCAGCGTCCAAACAGATCGTGTAGAACTCGTAGAGACCATTTCCGGACGATGGCGTAAACTCAAGCGTTCCCGATTCGTCTTCTGCCGAGATGCCAGAATCGGTCCAGTCGGGAGACCACGTCTCGCCTTCGTCATCGGAGAACCTGAACCAAAGGACAGTTGATGCAACGCCGCAGCCTTCGCCATCGGACGATTCGAATGTTACCGATATCGGTGACGAGTTGACATACTCAGGCACGGTGCAGGCGGACGCCGGTTCAGCCGTGTCGTACCTGCTGGTTGTGTCGGCCTCATCCGGCGGGTCCTCTACATTGCCGGCCTCATCCAGTGACAACGTGTAGAACTGATAGGTCCCGTCCTCGTCAGGCTCGAAATACAACACACCCGAATCCCCGCTCTCGGATACGCCGCTGTCAGTCCACTCGCCACCCTCGAAGCAATACAAAAGCGCCGTTGACGCAACGCCGGAGCCATCGTCCGACGCAGTGAACTCCACCGGAATCGGGCTTTCGCTGGTGCAGTCGGGGGCGCTACAGCTGGATTGGGGCGCGGTCGTGTCCAGCAGAGTCGAGTCGTCCGCCTCGCCCGGTGCTTCCTCGCGATTTTCCGCGTTATCCACACAGACCGTGTAGAACTCGTACGTGCCGTCGGATGACGCGGTGAGGTTGAAGGAGCCTGCGCTGCCCGTCTTGTATTGCCCGGAATAGGAGAAGCTGCCGCCCTCGAACGCATACCAGAGCTCGGTCTTCTGGACGCCCGAGCCGCCGCTATTGTCCGACGCCGTGAACGTGACGATAATTGGCGATGAGTTAGCCATGTCAGGGGAGCTCGCCTCGGATGAGGGTTTGACCGTATCATAGACAATGTCGCAGTCCGCCGATGAAGGCGGTGACTCCTCCCGTCCGGCGTTATCCGTGGCGATGGTGTAGAAGTAGTAACGCCCCTCCCCAAGCTCGCAGGTGTAGCTGAAGGTCCCGGCCGCGCCCGATTTGGTCTCTCCTGTGTATGTCCAGCCGCTGCTTTCAAACTTGTGCCATAGAGCAACGGTATCGACGCCCGAGCCAGCATCCGAGGCCCCGTAGGAGATAGTGGTCGTGGCTTCGTTGGTGTAGTCTTGGCACGAGCAGCTTGAGGTTGGCGGCTTGGTGTCATAAACCGTCGAGTCGTCAGGCGTCCCGGGCAATGATTCCCGGTTCTGAGCATAATCAATCGCCCTGGAACCGAAGTAGTAGGTCCCGTCAGCCGACGGCGAGAACTCAAACGTTCCCGATTCGCCGGACTCGTCAAGACCGGAGTCTGTCCAACTAGCAGAACCACGCTTATACCAAAGGGCAGTCTCTTGAAGGCCACTGCCGCCTGAGTCACTTGCCGTGAAGTCCACCTCTATGGGGCTAGAATACGCATACGTGGGCGATGTGACCTCTGACGCCGGCCTCGTCTTGTCGTATATCGTCGAATCATCGGCCCCAGAAGGCGGCGCCTCCTCGTTACTGGCGTTGTCCGTAGCAATTGTATAGAAGTAGTACGTGCCCTCATCGGTGAGGTTGAAGTCGAAGCTGCCCGATGCGCTGCTGGACTGCTTGCCCGAATCCTCCCAGCTGCCATCCTCAAACTTGGACCAGAGCCTAACTTTCTGGATGCCGGTTCCCGAATCCGAGGCGCTGAAATCGACGGACATCGGCGTCGATTTGGCGTAAGTGGGCGTCTCGCAGCTCGACGAGGGGTCAGTAATGTCGTATTCGCACTGGCAATCGGCGCTGGACGGCGGGTTCTCCTCGTTGCCCAGCTCGTCCGTTGATATGCTATGGAAATAGTACGTGCCCTCGCCAGAGAAACTGAAGACGAAAGAACCCGATTCGCCCGACTCTGACTGACTCGAATCCTGCCACGAGCCACTCTCATACTTGTACCACAGCGCTGTGGACGCCACGCCGCTGCCCTCGCCATCGCTAGAGGCAAAGTCGATGGTTACGGAGGCCTCGTTCGTAACGGACTCGCAGTCCGCCGAGGAGACGGGAGGCGCTGTGTCGTAGAGCGTCGAGTCGTCGAACGTCCCGGGCGGGTCCTCCTCGTTGCCGGCGTTGTCTGAGGCAATGGTATAGAAATAATAGACGCCGTCGGCGCCCGGCTCGAACGAGAATGCACCAGCCTCTCCGCTCTCTACGAGCCCAGAATCGGTCCATGAGCCGTCGTCCAGCTCGTACCAAAGGACCGTCTTATCCACGCCACTGCCATCCCCATCAGACGATGTAAAGGAGACCTCGATCGGAGATTCGCTCCGGCTTTCGGGCGCCTCGCATGAGGAGCTCGGGCTGCTGACGTCGTAAAGGGTGGAATCGTCCGGGTCTTCGGGCGCGTCCTCGGAGTTTCCGACGTTGTCCGTGGCGATGGTATAGAAGTAGTAGGTACCCTCGCCCGACTCCGGTGTGAAGACAATTGTCCCCTCCGTGCCTTCTTCGGAGAGTCCGGAGTACTCGAAATCACCCTCCTCGTATTTGAACCAGAGCCTGGTGTAGGCCAGACCCCTGCCGCCATCGTTGTCAGAGGCCGTGAACGCTATCTCGATATCGCCCGTCGCGTATTGCGGCGAGGAGCATTCGGAGGTCGGCTTCATGGTGTCAACCGTAGGTCCGGAGAAATCGCCCTCTTCGGGGTGGCGATCATCCGCGCCCCACGTATCCTCAGCGGTGAAATAGAAGTCATGTGTCCCCTCCGATAGGCCGCCTGTCTCGTATTTGTAAGTCCCGTCGGCAGCATCGCCATCTGTGAGCGTCATCGAGTGTTGCTCTTCGTCCACCAGGGCCAGAATCTCGTCAGGCTCGTCGCCGTCCTGGTCATAATAATGCACAGAGAAAGCGAACAATGTTGACTCGGAACCGTATTCAGGCGAGACGGCTCCGGCCGAGAGAACAGGATCGTAGGATACAATTGGCCCATCAATGGCGCCCGACTCGGGATACCGAGCCGTGCCGCCAAGTGGGTCCTCGGTCGTGAAGTAGAACTCGTGGCTTCCGGAAGAAAGCGTGCTCAGAGTTGAGTACGTCCCATCGGCAGGGTCGCCCGAAGAGAACGAAAGATCAACCGCGGCGTCATCGATCACAACCTGTATCGAGTTTGGCGACTCACCTTCATCATCATAATAATGGACTGAGAACTCGAATTCCGTCTCGCCGTTGCCGTGATCGGGATTAACGTCACCGTTGGAAAGCTCCGGGTCGATATTGACTGAAGGTCCATCGTAGCTGCCTGATTCGGGTTCCCTGTCTTTGCCACCCGGTGTATCCTCGAACTCGAAGTAGTAGGTGTGTGACCCGCCCGAGAGCGTGGTGGCGTAGGAGTAAATCCCGCTCGCGGAACTGCCCGATTCGAGCGTCATCTCATGGGGCGAATCGTCGATATAGACGTATGGGTAGAGCGGGTCGTCCCCGTCCTCATCGTAGTAGTTGACCCTGTATGTGAACTCTGTCTCGCCACCGCCATTTCCCGGCGTAACGTAGCCGTTGGCTAGCTCGGGGTCAAAGTTGACGTCCGGACCATCGTACTCTCCGCTTGCGGGGAGCCTGTCGCTCCCACCATCGCCGTCAGAGAAGATGAAGTGGTATTCATGCTGCCCTCCCGATAACGTGGTTGTGTATATATAGGCGCCGTCTGAAGCGTCCCCTGAATCGAGGCTCATCGCGTGGACCGCACCGCCGATCAGGACGTTCTTGGCAGCAGGGGCGTCACCGTCGGCATCGTAGTAATGAACTGTGTATTCAAACTCGGTGTCGGTGTCCCCTGAAGAAGGCGAGACGGAACCACCCGACAGCGTCGGGTTAGTGTTCTTCCTGACGCTCAGCTCGTAGCTGCCGCCCGTCTCCGAGTCGTAAGGGAATACGCGGACATAATACGTCGCGGCCGTGGCAGGGACAAAGACTATCAACGAGCCGTGTCCCTCGCCACTCTCATCGTCGCTGTCTATTAACGAGGAGCAATCCGACTGATAGAGCTCCATTACCGTATCGCAATCTTCGCCCAGATTGCTTGTCTCTATCGTGTATTTTGCCTCTGCATCCGCGTCGAAGGAGACCCAGTCTTCGTCCTCGGAGGGGACGAGCGTTCTCTCCTGCGCCTGCCCGGTTGTGGCTATCGTGCCTGCTGAGGCGCAAGCGTCGTCCGGCTCGTGGTCATCGCCTACCCTCGGTCCTTCGTAATCGCCAGAGGAAGGCAGCCTGGCCCTGTCCCCGTCTCCATCGTCGAAGAAGAAGTAGTAATCGTGCCTGCCCTCTGACAGCGTAGTCTCGTACTCATACCACCCGTCCCCCGGACCGCCGTCTGAAAGCGCCATCGAGTGCGCGGCGCCATCGACGATGACCGAGGCGGTCGGGGGCGCGTTGCCGTCGGCGTCGTAATACCTAACGCTATAGGCGAACGTGGTGCTGACGCCGGCGAATGTCGGGTCAACCGCCCCATCCGAGAGCGTCGGGACATAGTTCACTTCCGGCCCGTCATTATCACCTGAAGCCGGCAGCCGATCGCTACTGCCGTTACCATCCTCGAAGTAGAAGCAGTAGTAGTGTGACCCTTGGCTGAGCTGCGTCGTGTAGGTATAGACGCCATCGGCGGGGTTACCGGAGTCAAGCGTCATCGTCTTGGGAGCGCCGTCTATGTGAACAACCTTCTCACTCGGGGTATCCTGGTCGGCATCGTAGTAATGGACGGAGTACTCAAAGACCGTGGCAGATGTGCCTGATTCGGGATCGACCGTGCCGTCCGAGAGCACTGGGTTACAATTGACGTCGGGGCCGTCGTAAGTGCCCGATTCGGGGAGTCTGTCAGAGCCGTCCGCAGTCTCCGCGTAGAAATAAAAGCCGTGCGCCCCCTCAGAGAGATAAATGCTGTACTCGTAGGCGCCATCCCAGGCATCGCCGCTCTCAAGCGTGAGACCGTACGACTCGCCGTCTATATAAACGAGTATCGAGGTCGGTGCGTTGTCATCGCCATCGAAGAAGTCAACGCTATACGTGAACAGCGTCGAGGTTGTTCCAGAGTCGGGATCGACGCCGCCGTCCGACAGTTCAGGGTCGTAGCTGACGTCAGGGCCATCGTAACTTCCTGAGGCGGGCAACCGGTCCGAGCCGCCGCTTTCGTCCTCAAAAGAGAAGTAGTAGTCGTGGCTGCCGGAATTAAGCGTGGTCTGATACGCGTAGGTCCCGTCGTGGGCGTCGCCAGAATCGAGCGTCATCTCGAACGGTTCGTCATCTACATGGACCAGCTTCTCGGCCGGGGCCTCGCCGTCGGCATCATAATAATCGACCGAATAAGTAAACGTCGTTGACGGACTGCCAGATTCGGGGCTGACAGAGCCGTTGGAGAGTTCTGGGGCGGTGTTGCCGAGGCAGATGAGCTTATCGCCTAGATACCCGGTCCCAAAGATGATCTGGCCCCCCTCGGTGAGGCACGGCGTGCAGTCGATGTTCTCGCCAGCATCGTAGCTCCATTTCAACGTGCCGTTGCTATTGATGGCGAATAGCTTGTGGTTCCTCGCCCCGAAATATATGACGCCGTCGTTGTCAATGGTCGGGGAGCTCCACACCGTCCCGTCGTACTCGAAGTCGTATGACCACCGGAGATTCCCATCGCTTTCTACGGCAAACAAGTATCCTGCTTGATTGGTCACATAAACAGTCCCGTCCTCCCCAATGGCTGTCGAGCATCTGTCGAGGGAGCTTCCGGTCTCGAAAGACCACATAAGATACCCCATATAATCGATGGCAAAGAGGCGCCCTTGACTGCCCGTCTCACCGATATAGACACGCTGATCATCCGAAACCGTCGGCGCTGCCTCGAAGTTTGACCCTTGGAATGTGCGCGACCACTCGACGTTACCTTCATTATCCAATCGGTTGACCCGGCCGTCATATGTCGCGATCACAACGCCCCCACTGTGCGTAATCGCCGGCGCCTGATAGACCAAGCCACTATAAACGTAAGTCCAAAGCAACGTCCCATCACTCTCCAACGCATAGAGCTTCCCGTCCCAGCTGGCGAAATAGACCCGGCCACAATCGGTGACCTTCGGAGAGGCGTGGACCCAATCCCCCGCCTGGTAGCTCCACCGAAAGCTCCCACTGGAGTCAAACGAATAGAGGCGGTTGTCATTGCAGCCGGCATAGACGTTGCCATCGTTATCAACCACAGGGGTCGCGTGGATACCATCGTAGCAATCGTACGTCCAGTTGAGAGAACCGTCGCTGTTGAAGGCCCAGAGCTTGTTCTGTGTGTTGCTACCGACATAGATCGAGCCATCGAGCCCCAAAACTGGAGAGGACAACAGCTCCCCCGTCCCATCGTACGACCACTTGAACTCCGGAGAGGCCGGGCCACGATACTCGCTCCTGCCCTGGTTGGCCCCACTGTTCTGATAGCTGGGCCAGGGCCCTCTATTACCTTCTGAAACCTCGGGCCCGTCGAACGTGCCGGCCTCAGGTGAGCGATAGGTGGCCCCATTGTCATTCTCGAACCAGAAGTAATAGTCGTGCCTGCCCTCAGATAGCTTCTCGTGGTAGCGGAATATCCCGTTGTGGGCGCTGCCGTACTCGATGTGCATCTCGTGGGGGTCGCCGTTAGTATAGACCAACGCCTCGACCGCGTCATAACCATAGACGTTGAAATACTTGACTTCGTAGGCGAACTTAGTCTCGGTTGTCCCGCAGTCGGGAAGAACCTGGGGATCGGAGAGGCCCTCATCGTAGTTGGTGAAGCAGCGCAGGATGCCGTCCCAGCTGGTTAGATAAAGGTTGCAGTACGAGTCGTGGGACGGGGACCCCGTCACCCACTCCCCAGTCTCGTATGACCACTTTAGCGACCCGTCTGGGTGCAAGGCGAGTATTTCACCCCTGTAGCCGGGCTTATTGCTGCCGATGTATATATCACCGAACTTGTCCACGAATGGGCTGCCCTGGACGGAATTAGTGGTTTGATATGTCCACTTAAACGAGCCGTCCGAGTTGAGGGCAAATATTTTGGCTGCCTCGACCCCGAAGTATATCGTGCCGTCGGTCGCCAGAGCGGGAGACGAGAAGGTCGGCGAGCCGGTGTTATATGACCACTTGAAACTCCCATCGGACTCAAGGGCATAGAACTTCTGGTCGTTTGAACCAAAGTATATATTGCCTTCATCGTCTATTGAGGGCGAAGGGTCGATCAGGCCGCCGGTCTGATAGCTCCATTTGAACGAACCATCTGATTCTAACGCATAGAGCTTGTTATCGTGGCAGCCGAAACAGATCACGTCATCCTCGCCAAGCGCCGGAGAAGAGACGATGCTCCCTCCAACGTCGTAGCTCCAGAGAAGGTCGCCGGCGGACGATATCGCATAGAACTTGTATGGGCTTTCCCCGCCGAGGTATATGCTCCCGTCAGCACCTATCACGGGTGAGCAGATCTCGTGCGTATCCCCCATGTGGTAGCTCCACTGCACCTCGCCGTCAACCGTGATCGCGTACAGATAGGAGCGGGATGTGGGGAAATATAGGATACCATCGTTTGAAAGCGCTGCCGAGGCGTTTATTCTGCAAGGGTCAAGGTCAAACGTCCAGCGAATCTCGCCAGCTGAGTTGAGCGAGTAGAACTTGGTCGGGTCCCCGTTCTGAGAGCCAAAATATATATTCCCATCGTAGTCAACCGTCGGGGTTGTCATGTTGATCGGGTCAACCTCTGAGTAGTCGAACGTCCACTTGATGAGCGGCGTCAGTGGACCCTCAAAGTCAGTGCAGCTCGTGTGCTTCCTGTCGTGCCTGAACATCGGCCACGGGTGGGGTGAGCCCTCACTCACGTAAGGACCGTCGTAAGTGCCCTCTTCCGGCAACCTGTAGCTCTCGCCTGACGTGTCCTCGAAATAGAAGTAGAAATTGTGGTCACCCTCATCAAGCTTCGTCGTGTACTTATACGTGCCGTAGTTAGGGTCGCCCGACTCAAGCGTCATCTCGTGCCCTGCGTCATCGTCGATATGGACCTTTGCGACGGTCGGGTCGTAGCCATAGTCGTTGCAGTAATAGACGCGGTACTTGAAGTTGGTGTCGGTGCTACCCGACGTCGGCGTGACGCGGCCGTCCGAAAGGCCCCCGGAGGTCTTATCGAACTTGAAGAGCAAACCGTCCGAGTTCCCAACCAGAAGGCTCCCGTCGGCACCTATCGCACACGAGGCGCTGACGTCGGCGCCCATGTTGTATGACCAGATGATCTCACCGCCGGGCGAGAAACAGTAGAGTTTGCTGTCGAGGGAGCCGGCATAGACCCGGCCGGCCTGATCCAGCGCGGGCGAACCCTCCCAAAGCCCTCCGCCGTTGAAGGTCCAGTTCAGCACCGCATCGGTATTTATTGCGTAGAACTTCTCGTCCGACGAGCCGACATAAACCACGCCCAGGTTCTCGTCAACGGCGGGGCTTCCGTAAAGCGTTGTCTCCTTGCCCCCGAGGGAGAAGCTCCAGTCGAGTGAGCCATCCGAATCGAGCACGTACAGGTATCCATCGTCGCAGCTGAAGTAGATGTCACCGGTGCTGTCAATCGAGGGGCTAGACCTGACGGGCTGACCGCAGTAATATGACCATTTGGCCGAACCGTCGCTGTCGAGGCAGTAGAGGTACCCATCCTCTCTCCCGAAATAGACGTTACCAGCCTCATCGATAGCCGGAGAGCCGTCTATTTCACATTCGGTGTAGAAGCTCCACTTCAGCGTGCCGTCTGAATTTATTGCCCAGAGGTGAGCGTCTTGCAGCGTCCCCATGTATATTGTGCCGTCATTGCCGTCTATATTGGGCGAGCAACGGCCCACCGAGGCCTCAACATCGTATGACCAAAGCACGTCGCCCTCTGATGAGAAGGCATAGAGGTACTCGTCGTCCGAACCGACGTAGATGTTGCCGTAGCCTGATACGGCCGGGGAACTCGTTACGCTGTCGCCTGTTTCATAGCTCCATTGAGGTGATCCGGATGAGTCCAAACAGTAAAAGTAGCCGTCCTCGCAGCCAAAGTAGTAGTAAGAATCGGCGTCAATCGCGACCGAGGATGAAATAGCCTCGCTGCCGGTGCTGTAACTCCAGGCCGGTTCACAGCTTACAGGCCCATAATACTCAGACAGCGACGAATGAGGCATGTCATGCTTGAACATCGGCCATGGCCCTGCCGCTTCGTCCGATACTTCCGGGCCATCATACGCACCAGTCTCTGGGAGCCTGTATTCGTTGGCCTTCTCGTCAGTGAAGTGGAAGTAGTAGTGGTGACTCCCCTCGGCGAGCTTCGTGGTGAACGCATAAACGCCGCAGTATGCAAAGCCGTCGTCAAGCGTCATCTCGTGCGATTCGCCGTCGATATAGACGAGAGCCTCATCGGGGGCGTAGTGTGTGTAGCTACAGTACTTGACCGTGTAAATGAAATCGGTATCGCTTGTCCCTCTGGTTGGCGCAACTTGGCCGTCAGAAAGGCCCGAATCGTAGTTGCCAACGGCAACCAGACTGCCGTCTTCGAGGCCCAGGAGAAGAACCCCCTCGCTGTCGAGGGCCAGGGGCGAGGTGATGCTGCCGCCCAGGTCGATCTGCCACCGCTCAGAACCGTCGCTGATGTCAACCACAGCCAGATAGCCGTCCTCACAAGCAAGAACCGCCACGCCGTCCCGGTCGATTATGGCGGAGATAGCCTTGCCTTCTACATCGTATGTCCACCTCAGCGTCCCGTCGGACTCGATGGCGTAAAACGCACCCTCCTCGGTCCCGACAACGAATGTGCAATTGCAATCGGCCGCTCCCGATGATTTTATCGGACTGTCCGTATCATAGTACCATTCGACCGAACCGGTAGAGTCGAGGCAATAGACCGTTCCCTCCCAGTTCCCGAATGCGATGTTCCCACTCTGCAGCACCGTAGGCGCGACGTTGATTGCGGCGCCGGAGTCGAACGACCAGACGAGATCGCCATCGGCAGACACCGCGTAGCATTTCTGGTCCCTGCTGCTGAACAGGACCGTGCCATCCTCCGTGAGGCTGGGCGTGGAGTCGATCTTGTCATCGGCCTCAAAGCTCCAGAGGAAGCCTCCGGAAGAATCGACCGAGTAGAGTTTGTTACTTGTTGCAGAGCAGAAATAGACCTCATCTTCCGGTCCAGTGGCAGGCCCGCTGTTTGAGATGTCACCGCCCGAGTCGAACGACCACAGAAGCGTCCCCGATGATGCCAAGCAATAGAGATTATCGTCCCAGCTGCCAAAGACGATCTCGTCGTCGCTGTTCAGTGCTGCGGGGCTGTCTATCCTCCCCTTCGTCTCGAACGTCCATAGAAGCGCCCCGGACGAATCGAGACAATAAAGCAAGTTGTGTTCATAGTCGCCAAAACAGACCTCATTGCCGGAAGATATGACCGGAGCGGAACGAATCTGACCTTGCGCCTCAAATGACCATCTTATCTCTGGTGCAAGCGGAGCAAGATAAGGGGACCAGCCAGTTCTCTGGTTATCGAATTGGAAGGTTGGCCATATCCCAAATGACGGCCCGTAGTAGTAGCCTGACGATGGAAGACGGCATTTGCCGCCGCCTGTGTCCTCGAAATAGAAGTAATAGGTGTGGGCACCCTCTGAGAGGCTCGTCTCAAAACTGTAGGTGCCATCGAACGCCTCGCCGGATGCAAGCGACATCTCATGTGTCGCATCATCAATATAGACGCACTTTACCGCCGGCGCTTCGCTCTCCTGGTCATAATAGTCAACATAATACGTGAAGTCTGTATCCTCGTTGCCGGACGGTGGGTCAACATATCCGTGCGAAAGCTCCGGATCGTAGCTGACCGACGGGCCATCATACTCACCGCTCACCGGCAATCTGTCCGAGGCGCCTCTTTCGTCGTCACACTCAAAGTGGTAATCGTGCCCACCTCCGGAAAGCGTCGTTGTGTACGTATATCTCCCGTCAGCGGCGTCGCCAGAATCCAGAGTCAGCCCGTGTGACTCGCCAGCTATGAGGACCTC
>DATLAJ010000083.1 GCA_035527515.1 bacterium | reverse complement strand
CTCGATCAAGCGCGAGCGGGGCACCAGCTCGGGCCGGGCTGGCGGAACAAACAGTTTGGTCGCCAACAACGGCACAGCCATTTCATCCCCCTCGCACAGCAGACCTCGCCCACAACCGATGAATCTGAAGATGCCCTCATTCTACCACACCTTGCCCGTACAACAAAACAGGTCGAGAAAGGTCCCGTCTGGAGACTGAATCCAACACCAGCCGAGCTGTCACCATCAACCCACGTATATCGGGTTGTGCAGGACACTTTGAGAAAATGAGTTATGACAACTCGCAACTGGCGCGTGTCTACCTTCACGCCTGGCAAGTCACCGGCAACGAGTTCTTCCTCACCGTCGTCGAGGAGATCCTGGACTATGTTGTGCGGGAAATGACCGACCCGCTAGGCGGTTTCTACTCCACCCAGGACGCCGACAGCGAGGGGGAAGAGGGCAAGTTCTTCGTCTGGACACCTGACGAGATCCGCGACGTCCTGGGTGACGAGGCCGATGCCTTCATAGCCGCCTATGGCGTCACCTCAGGCGGCAACTTTGAGGGCAAGAACATCCTCGAATTCGTCAGCGACATGGACAAGCGCCCCGCCCTGGCCGAGTCCCGGCGCAAGCTCTTCGAGGTCCGCGAGCAACGCGTCCATCCCGGCCGTGATGACAAGGTCCTCACCTCGTGGAACGGGCTAATGCTCGCCGCCTTCGCCGAGGCTGGCCGAGCCTTAGATCGCGACGACTATCGCCTGGTCGCCGAACGCAATGCCGATTTCCTGTTGCGCGAGCTGAGACAGGAGAATGGTCGTCTGCTGCGTACCTGGAAGGCTGGCGAGGCCAAGCTCAACGGATACCTGGAGGACTATGCCTACCTGATCGAGGGGTTGCTGGAGCTCTACCAGACCGCCTTCGAACCTCGCTGGTTCGTGGCGGCACAGGAGTTGGCAGAAACGATGATCGCCCACTTTCAGGCCCCGGACGGCGGCTTCTACGACACCAGTGATGACCACGAAACCCTCATCACCCGTCCCCGCGACCTGCAGGACAACGCCACGCCCTCAGGCAACGCCATGGCAGTCACCGTCCTGCTGAAGCTGGCCGGCTTCACAAACGACCTGCGTTATGTTGACATCGCCCACCAGGTGCTGACCCAGATGCAGTCGTTGATGGCTCAATACCCGCTGGGCTTTGGCCAATGGCTCCAGGCTCTGAGCTTTGCGCTGTCCCAGCCCAAAGAGATTGCCATCGTCGGCGATCCCGAGGCCGCTAACACGCAAGCCCTGCTAAGTGTCGTTCGTAGTGGCTACCAACCCTTCCAGGTGGTGGCCCTAGGAGAGCCCACTGCCCAGCCTCCTGCCGTCCCACTCCTGCGGGATCGTGGCCTGTTGGATGGGCAAGCGGCAGCCTACGTCTGCCGCGCCTTCACCTGCCAGACACCGGTGACGGAGCCGGAGGGGCTACGGGCGCAGCTGGAGCAGCGATGATCTTGTTCTGTGTCAATCAAACGTGCCACGCGTTGTCACTAGAGATGGCCCAACGGCTCGCGCTTCAGCCGCACGCGGAGCGACGCGGAGCGTGTCGGCTGGAAGCGCTGGTCGGGCGGCGAATATGCTGAGTACCTGTGCACAGTCTGCAACGGTTCTTACCTTCCTTTATCCTGCTGACCGCTGCTCTCGCCATTTCCGTATCACCTCAGTGTGCCTCGGGTAATGGCTATACGTATCAAGCCGTAGGCGACGACGGAAGCGCGTTTCCCTGATGAACTGATCTTCTGGCACCCTCTGGATGAAGTCGATGAGCCGGCGATGGGTATCGTCCCGCTGCCGCAGCACCTCGGAGAGCGACAAGTTCCGCTTCTGCTTCGTCGTCTGAGCGTTGAAGGCATCGATGCCGCCGTACGTGACGGAATACCGCTGTGGCTTCTCGCACGCGAGGATGAGCGGCAGATGCGTCAGCGACTCCTCTTCCCACGAGGTCACGTGCGCGATGATGTCTTTGATCGACCAGGTGCCTGTGACACCAGGCTCCATCATCTCCGAGTCCGGCAGACCAGCGTATGACGCCTCGAGTGCGTTCCAGGCCTCGTCCAAGCGTTTCAGAAGTTGCGATTTATCCACATTCCCCTCTATCATTCACGTGCTTGTACGATTGCTCTCTGAATGCCATGATAGCGAATGCTGCCGCCCGCCGCCACGCCTCGACGTGAAAGGGGGTCAACTTGGTGCATCCGCTGACCCACGCCAATCATAAGGCAATAATTCTCGGATGGTCACGACTACACCTTCGCCAACCATTACTTCAGTGTCTAGATTGTCGTTGTGAAGCTGGCTTATGAATTCACGGCAACGACCACAGGGCGGTAGGATACGTCCGTCCCATCCAACGGCGATGATCTTTCGTACACGGCTTTCACCAGCAGTTATCATAGCTGCCGCAGCGGCGTGTTCTGCACAGAAACCCATGGAGCATGCGGTATCAATACACACGCCTGTATACACCATTCCGCTTTCGGCGAGAATAGCGGCACTAACTCCCCCAGCCTCAGCATCCTCAGAAAGCTTGCGTGGATTGACTACAGATTTTGCCTTTTCGTAAAGCTCATCAAAAGTCACAGGTATCATGTCCATTGCCTCAATAGATATACGCGACAGGGACGCGCCGCTGCGGTTCCGAAGTGGTGTCTGGGAATGCTCGCTTCATGCAACCGGCGGCATAACGGTGTGCTTCAGCCGCGCCGCGACTTACCCATCGAGCCTCGCTTGAAAAGACTCCGCACATAACCAAATCGTGCCGCGATACAAGGCCGCGAAGCGGCGTCGGCTGCAAGCAGGGTCGGGCCGCGCTTTGCCCTGAGATTCATCGTTGGTCTCGTTCGACCTGCTTCTTCCAGTCAGACTCTCGAAACAGATTGATCTCCATCCCTCGCCCGGCCCGCAACTCCTCTAGCATCGTCAGACAGTTGCTGTCCTTTAGCTCACGTGCCTCGGGCTGATATCCCGTCATTGTGAAATGGTTGACTCTCTTTGACGACACTATGAAGCGCAAGTCGTGCGTAGCCATTACGTGAGTCATCAAGCTGAATGTGTCGTACCACTTTGCGCTGCCTACTTCAAAGCCCATTGCTCGACCCAAACCAATTGTCTCTACCACCTTTCGAAAGACCGGGATGTTAGCAACAAGACTGCACGCAGGACTACAGCGACGAACCAAACGAGTGGTATACTCTGTGTCGTAGCAGGAAACCTGCCAGGTCGGAAAATCGTCTACATCACCAATACCTGGGTTGCCATCTCTACCTTCGATGACTCGATAGGCGTAGTATCCATAAATCCTGGCTTGATTGGCAAAGACTGAGGGCGGAGATTCCAGCAATTCACTCAACATGGTGGGAATAGTGTTATCCTCGACAAACCAAATATCGCTGTCGAGAAACAGGTAGTGTGTGCAGTCGTCATATTCCTCAACGAAACTGTCAAACGCTGCCCCATGCTTCTCTGGAGCGAGGGAGTTGTCAAAGCCTGTTTGGATAAGGGGGATACGCTGCTCTGCCAGATAGGCTTGCAGTTGACCCAAGTGCTCATCGCCTGAGCTGTTGTCCAACACAAGCATATGGAAATCAATGCCACTCAGATCGTTTTTATAGAATAGCGTGCGTAGCATCAGCTCCACGAAGTGGGAGGTGTTGTGATTGACTGTTACCGCGTAGATTTTTGTCGCTGACATTGAATTTCACTTTGACATCGTGCGGCCCAACGTTGGGCGTTTCGGCGGCGGCCGAGCGCCTCTCTTCAAGCTAGCGCTCCCGGCCGTCCGCTGGAAGCGCTTGTTCGGTAACCGCCGACCTGTCGCCATGTCCACTGCTCATGAGCCGGTCGGAGAGTAGATCCACCAGGACCGCGAACCCCACTCCCGCACCGTTTGCGAGGAGGTCGACCGCGTCGTACACGTTTGCCATGACGCCGAAACCGTCTGTGATCTCGAAGGACGTGACTGCCGCGAGCGTGATTAGCGCCGCGAAAAGACGCGGGTGTCGGTACCTGCGGGTCGCGCTGACCGACGCGAAGTAGAGGGCGAAGGAGACCGACAGGTTCCCGCCGTACGAGTGGACGATCTGTTGCAGTGGGCCGACATAGGAACGTCTTAGAACAAGCCCGGCCGCCCCAAGAAGGGCGAAGACCACGTTGCGCGATGCCATCACCCGAGTCAGCTCGAAGCCTCCCTCATTGCGACCCGAACCGAGATGTTGCGTGTTACCGAACGGAAAAGCTCAGGCGCGCCGCGGCTTACCCGTCGAGCTTCACTTGAAATGAGCCAACACATAACTGAATCGTGCCGCAATACAAGGCCGCGAAGCGGCGTTGCCTGCAGCGTAGGTTGGGCAGTGCAGTACTTTTGAAAACATGTTGCTCACACCAAATTGTTGTGTATTTCCTGTCTCGTCTCAGTCATGGTTTATATGGTTAACAATTGTGGCTTTCGTTTTCCTTCATTTGCTTTCTAAACACAATACTTAGAAGGATCCCGTTTATTATCAATACCAACCAATCAATAGATAGTACTGCAACCTCAAAGCGATCCTGTCTCTCTAGTCCATAATTGATCGAGATCACTGCCAGAGAAACGATTGCCAGGATAAAGGCTATGACAAAGATCCACCGAACCGCGGATTCCAAGCGATTTCTGTTGGCAAAACATGAACTGACCCCCTTAGATTGGACACTTTTTCGGCGATTTTTAGTTCAATTCGAGGGCCAGTTCCTGCTCCTTTCGCCATTGCTCTTCGAACTCGGCTGGGGTGAGATAGCCCAGTGAAGAATGGATACGCTTGTGCATG
>DATLAJ010000082.1 GCA_035527515.1 bacterium | reverse complement strand
TACCGCTTCTGAGTTGCAGGATTCACGTTCCGCTGCAAGAGACATCGATGGCGCAGCGAAAACGGCCTCCACGCACCAATGGCAGGAGGCATTCGCGAACGTGGCTCCTGAGTCGCGAGCGGGAGGGTTCATGCTTGGTTCTCAGTCAGTCCTGGCCGGCCATCAAGGCATGATGTTCCATGTTGCGGGCCAGATAAGAAAGCTGTGCAGGTCTGGAAAGCAAGAGATGCAGATACGGTTGCGACCGCCGGAGCTCGGTGGGATGAAGATCAAGGTTGAGATAACCAATGACGTCGTTAAGGCCACTCTTGTGGTTGACCAGCCTCAGACCCACGCGCTTTTGGAGAAGAACATGTCGCAGCTTTTCCGAGCTCTTCAGGAGCAGGGGCTGAAGGTCGATACGCTGTCGGTCGAGATCGGCAGTGGCTCGGAGGAGTTCGGCCCTGGGTCGCAGAGCGAGGATTACAACGATGGGCAGGGCCATGGCGCCTCGCATCCGAGTGAGCCGTGGCGGGACGTTGTCCCCGATACGATGTTGGCCGCTGGGCTAGTTTCGGGCTCAAGACTTCTAGATGTAATGGCGTAAATGTGAAGGACAAGGAAGATAGGCAACAAGATAAAGAGATGACGAAAGGAGGTGACAAGCAAAGATGGACGGAAGTAGTGCAGTAACGGAGACGTCCTATAACGGGACGCAACAGAGTCAGACGACTGGCAAGGGTGCGGCGGGCCTCGGCGAGGATGATTTCTACACGCTTCTTGTCGCCCAGATGCAGAACCAGAACCCATTGGAGCCGATGAGCAACGAGGATTACATCGCGCAGCTTGCGCAGTTCGCTTCTCTTGCTCAGCTCAGTTCAGTGAACGAGAACCTGACGTATTTACAGATGTATCAGGCGTCGGTGAACAATACGTTATCCGTTTCACTGGTTGGGAAGACTGTGAAGGCTGACACCAATGAGATCAGGCTCGAGGACGGCAAGTGTAACGAGATTTGGTGCGAGTTGGACTCGAACGCCTCGGAGGTGAAGTTGCAGGTGAAGGATGAGGATGGAACTGTTGTTCGCGAGGAGACATTTAGCGCTCTTGAGGCGGGCGAGCATGTGTTCGAGTGGGATGGCAAGGATTCGGATGGTAACGCGGTTTCGGATGGCGAGTACACGTTCGAGGTAACAGCGAAGGACGAGGACGGTGAGAGCGTTGGCGTAAAGTCCGGAATCCGGGCCAGGGTTACCGGTATCGCGTTCGATCAAGGGATAACCTATCTCATCATGAACGGGCAGAAGGTGCCGCTATCAGAGGTATCTGAGATTCAGGAAGGAGAGAGTTCAAATGACGAATGAGCTTGCTGGTCCTGGGCTTCTGCGAGGGGTTAGGCAGGTCCAGCAGAATGGACTGCGCAGTCCCGATAAGGCCAGGAAGTCGGCGCAAGGGAACGGCTTTGGCGCCTTTCTTCAAGAGGCGCAGGCCAATGCTGACGGGCTCAGGTTCTCGGCGCACGCCATGAGGCGGCTTGAATCGCGGGGGATCGAGCTTTCGCGAGATGACCTGTCGCGCCTTTCGGACGCGGTGGGCCAGGCCGAGTCGAAAGGAAGCAGAGAGTCGCTTGTGCTGATGGACGATCTCGCGGCGATAGTGAGCATCAAGAATCGAACGGTCGTAACAGTATTGGACGCAAACAACAGTATGGAGAAGGTTTTCACGAACATAGACAGCACGGTTTTGGCTAGGAGATAGCGCAGGGATGTGTGGGCGCACCTAGGCTGGCCCCGTTGGGGAGGTCTGTTGCTGCTGACCGATTGAGGCAGCCGAACCCACACAAGAGACAAGATTTCAGGCAAAGGACACAAGATTCGCAGTTCTGGGCTTAGGTAACGGCTGGCCCCTTGGGGGAAGCTATAGCGCTGCTGACTGACGGAGGCAGCGCACCGGCCCTTTGGACTGCACAAACTCAGGAGGACAGAAAAAGATGTTAGCATCCTTGTATTCAGGGCTATCGGGCCTCAGTTCCTACGTGCTAGGAATGGATGTGCTCGGTAACAACATCGCCAACATCAACACAGTTGGCTTCAAGGGGTCTGTGCCGATATTCCAGAACATTCTCAGCCAGTCGATTGCCCAGCAGATGGACAACGGCGGCGCAACGGCTGGCCAGGGGGTGTCCGTGGGGTCCATCACACCGTCGTTCTCCCAGGGCTCTCTTATGAGCACCGATGTAGCGACCGACCTCGCCATCCAGGGCAACGGGTTCTTCGTGCTGGGGGATGCCTCTGGTAACAATTTCTACACCAGAGCGGGTAACTTCACCTTCAACAAGGAGTATGACCTGGTCAACCCGAACGGTCTGCATGTTTTGGGCTGGTCTGCTATGACGAATACGGGTGAGATAAACACGTCGGGCGCGGCGGCCAACATACACCTCCCGCTTGGCATGACGATGGACCCGCAGGCGACCACACTCTTCAAGACCAACATAAACCTCGACGCCGAGGCGACCGTCGATAACCCGTCCACGTCTTCTGTTGACGAGGCGGAGACCTTCAGCACGTCGCTGACTACCTACGATTCGCTTGGGGCAGCCCACACGGTAACGCTCGAGTTCACTCCTATTGACGAGAATGGTGACTCGATTTTGGACCGATGGGATTGGATTGCATACGTAGGGAAGTCGGAGGTTGACTCCTCGACGACATTGCCGTCTACGTCGGACGGAAACGGCGTGATTATAGCCAGAGGCGATTCAGATTACGGGGCCACGGGCAATCCAGCGCTTGACTTTGACCCGATGAGGTTCGACTCCGGCGGGGTATTGATCTCCAACGCTGGTGCGGCATCGCTGGACTTCGCGTCGGTCAATTGGGCGAATGGCGCAAAGGACCAGAGTGTCGCGTGGGAGATCAGGAGTGAGATTGACAGCGGCACCACGTATCTGACCGGATATGCGCTCAACTCCGCGATTTCTTACACCTATCAGGACGGCTTCTCGATCGGTGAACTGGAATCGGTGGGCATAAACAGCGACGGGAAGATAATCGGCGTGTTCTCTAACGGGACGACCAAGGCGGTCGCTCAGATTGCCTTGGCGACATTCCCGGCGCCCACATCTCTGACGATAATGGGTGAGAACATGTTCGCTCAGGCGCCTGGGTCCGGCAACCCTACGATCGGCATAGCGAATGCCGGTGGCCGAGGGACGATAGTTGGACAGTCCCTCGAGATGGCCAACGTTGACCTGACCTCGCAGTTCACTTCGATGATCGTGATGCAGCGCGGATTCGAGGCCAATTCCAAAATAATCACGACCGCGAACGAGATGATACAGATAATGGTGAATCTCAAGCGGTAGCTGAAGTTTCGCAAGAAAAGTTCGCTGCCATTGAGTTGGGGCTCGGGGTTTCCCTCGAGCCCCTTCTTGTTTTTTGGCCTTTCAACCGTATCATTACTCTGATCACAAAATGGTATCGAGCTTGTCCCACTCTCTTCCGGAGGGCTAATTTTGCCGGCGCAAGTGCGCAAGAAGCGTCGATGGTTGAGGCGCATCCTTATCGTGCTGTTTATTCTGATTGCTCTGGGTGTGGTAGGTTACGTTCTTAGCGTGCACTTCCGCTTCACGGCTGGCGACGAGGGGGCTATCGAGTCGGACGTGAACAAGGTGGACAGGGGCGATATTACCTCTCGCCTGACCGAGACGGGTCAAACGTATCTTGAGAACACGGTCGATGTGATGTCAAAGGTCTCCGGGACAGTAACGCGGACAGATGTCGAGGAGGGGGACGAGATCAAGAAGGGGCAGATGCTCGCCGTAGTTCAGCCCGATAACACCGAGCTGTTGCGGCTTTATGGGAGGCGTGCCCAGTTAGCAAACGCCTATATCAGTATGGTTCAGGCCAGGGACGATCTTTTGCATCAAAAACGCCTTTTTGATAAGGTTCGTGGGACTTCCTGGGACAACGTGCTTCGCAAGGAACGAGGGCTGGCCACTGCAAAGACCAACTTCAGGCTCGCCCTGATGGAGCTTCACATACTCGAGAGCGACATGGAGATAGAGAACGGGATGGCGTCGCAGGTGATGCACGCATTGAAGTCTGGAACCGAGGGCCAGGTCAGGAGGACAATGGACAGCTTGTTGGATGTTATCGCCGTGGATGGGAAAGGCTTTGTTAAGCTTGCGGACGTTCGGATCCTCGCTCCCAGTGCTGGCGTCGTGATCTACAAGGGCGTTGAGGTCGGCGAGATGGTCATCTCGGGCACGTCGGCGCTCAGCAACGGCACCGTGCTTTTTACTATTGGGGACCTTCATTCAATGTTCATCAGCTGCAACGTGAGCGAGGTTGACGCTGGCAAGCTCGAGATCGGCC
>DATLAJ010000081.1 GCA_035527515.1 bacterium | reverse complement strand
ATCCTTGTAGCCAAGCTTCTCGTAGCGCTTGGCGTTCCCATCGACCGCCGGGTCAGCCGTATATACGCCATCCACATTGGTCGCCTTGAGGAATACGTTGGCCTTCAGCTCAAGCGCGCGAAGAGCGCCAGCCGTGTCCGTCGTAAAATAAGGGCTGCCTGTTCCACAGGCAAGGACCACCGCCCTGCCCTTCTCGAGATGCCTGAGCGCCCGCCTGCGAATATATGGCTCGGCAACCTTTGCCATCTCTATCGCCGTCATCACCCGCGTCTGAAGACCCTTCTGCTCACACCTCGCCTGTAAAGCAAGGCTGTTGATCACAGTCGCCATCATCCCCATGTAGTCTCCACTGCTGCGATCGATCCCGCAAGCCTCCGCATCCCGACCACGATAGATGTTCCCACCGCCAACCACAATCGCAAGACCAACACCCAGACTGTGAGCATCAACGATCTCATCAGCTATCCACTCAAGCCGCTCGGGGTCAATCCCGGACTCCTGACCACCCAAAAGCGCCTCGCCAGAGAGCTTCAAAAGAACACGCTGATACATCAGAGCCAAATCTCAGCCCTTACTTATCTCGAACCGCGAGAACCGGCCGACTTCGATCTTCTCGCCCAGCTTCGAGGATAGCTCATCGATCATGTGCCCGATCCTGTCGTTCGGCTCCTTGACAAAAGTCTGGTCCAGGAGGCAAACCTGTTCGTAAAAGCTCTTCAACTTGCCATCAACTATCCGGTCGATGACGTTCTTGGGCTTGCCCATCTTGCCGGCCTGCTCACGGTATATGTTCCTCTCAGATTCAAGCACATCCTCCGGAATATCCTCCTGAGATACATAATGTGGATCGCTCGCAGCTACCTGCAAGCAAAGCTCAGACCCTAACTGCCTAAACTCGTCTGTTCTGGCCACGAAATCCGTCTCGCAGTTCATCTGAAGAAGAACGCCGAGCCTACCATCGTGATGCACATAAGAGAATATGGCCCCCTCTGAAGCTAACCTATCCCTCCGCTCGACTGCCTTTGCCAAGCCCTGCTTGCGAAGTAACCCTATCGCCTTCGCCTCATCACCATCTACCTCGACCAACGCACGTTTGCAGTCCATTATCCCGCAGTTGGTCTTCTGCCGCAGAGCCTTGATCATGTCAACTGTTACTTCTGGCATCCAAAACTCCTAAACTGAACTTTCTTGGCTTGCCTGCCCCGCACCCTCGCCAACCGACCCCTCTCCTGCGAAATCATCGACAGCAACGGCCTCCTCACACTCCTCCTCAAGGTCCTTGCGTCCCATCTGACCCTCAACGTAAGCATCAGCGATTTTTGAGGACACAAGCTTGATCGACCTTATGGCGTCATCATTGCCCGGAATAACGTAGTCGATCAGGTCCGGATCGCAGTTCGTGTCAACAATCGCAATTGTGGGCACGCGACAGCGTCGAGCCTCCGCTACTGCGATCTTTTCCTTTCTAGGGTCAACTATGAACATAGCGCCGGGCGGGCCCGTCATGTTCTCTATCCCACCAAGGTTGCGCTCAAGCTTGAAAAGGTCCTTTCTAAGCCTTATCGCCTCCTTCTTTGGCATAAGATCGATCTGGTCGCTATTGGCCGTCTCACGCATCTTGCGCATCTTCTCTATCGACTTCTTCACTGTCTCGAAGTTCGTCAGCATCCCACCCAACCAGCGGTGGGTTACGTAAAACGCCCCGGCCCGCCGGGCCTGTTCCTCAACAGACAACGACGCCTGACGTTTCGTCCCCACCATGAGCATCGGCTTGTTCTGCTGACCCAGGCTGACCACGAAATCATGGGCACGCCGTAACAGCCTGACGGTCTTCTGAAGGTCTATAATGTATATCCCATTGCGTTCGGCGAAAATATACCGCCACATCTTGGGGTTCCAGCGCTTCGTCTGGTGCCCAAAATGCATTCCCGCCTCGAGAAGCTCTTTCATGGTTGTCAGTGTCAACTGCAATCCTCCTATTACTATGTCAATCCCGATCTATTCCCGCTGCATACTAATAGAACGACACACGCCCTACTCAGGATGCCACGATGCAGCAAGTTGTTATTCACATTCCACGGCATAGACCAAAAGTCACGCTCCCAATCGACCACGGACTCTTGAGGCGCAACTAAGGCTTATCTCTTGGAGAACTGGTACCTCGCCCTCGCTCCGCGCTGGCCATATTTCTTGCGCTCCTTCACGCGGGAATCACGTGTCAGATAGCCCTTCTGCTTCAAGACAAGTCGCAGACTCGCATCATGCACGACAAGGGCTCTCGCGATGCCGTGCCTCAGCGCTCCCGACTGACCTGCAATCCCGCCGGACTGGACTGTCGCGTAAATGTCGAACTTGTCCAGCATCTCAGTATCCATGAGTGGAGCAAGCGCAAGCTTCCGAAGCCTAACATTGGGGAAGTAACCCTCGAAATCACGCTTATTGACGGTTATCTTACCCTCGCCAGGCCGAAGGAATACCCTCGCTACCGCCCGCTTCCGCTTCCCAGTTCCGTATACCTGTTCAAGAACCAACCTTCTCAAATCCTCCCAATCAGACCACAGTCTTAGGCACAGTATCCCACAACATCAGCGAGCTGGTGTGCTCAAGACAAACCATCTCGCAACCGCAAGCCAAACCTCCGCGTTACTCAACTAATGCCAGCGGAACCGGCTTCTGGGCCGCATGAGGATGCTCGGGACCAGCATAAACTTTGAGCTTCTTGACAATCTGTCGGCTCAGCTTGTTCTTCGGAAGCATCCCAACAACCGCCTTTCGCACCAAGAACGTGGGGTCCCGACTCAACTTCTGACGAGCCGTGAATGACTTTATCCCACCAGGATAGCCCGTATGATGGTAATACATCTTGCTATCCCACTTGTCACCCGTCAGCTCCACCGAGGCAGAGTTGATCACCACCACGAAGTCCCCTGTGTCGATATGCGGGGTATAACACTCCTTGTTCTTGCCCAAAAGCACCCTAGTAATCCGTGCAGCCAATCGACCCAAAGGCTGATCCTTGGCATCCACAAGATACCAACGCTGCTGGATGTCCCGCGGCCTTGCCGAGTAGGTTCTGTTTAGGTCCCTAACCTTGATCGGCGCCGCGGCCTTCTCACTCTCAATCTCTGACGAATTAATCATTTCCAAATCCTATCATGACCCTTCTCCGGGAAAAGCTTGGCGGACTATAACATACCCAGTTTCAAACTATCAACCAAGAAAAGAAGACTAAAGTTCCCCAACAACGATGCACAGAGTCCATAAACAATATAATGCTGAGTGCCGAATCTGTCAATCCGATTATCGGGATTCCTAGCTGAAGAATGCGCTTGCATTGGTGGCCTGTTGCTTGTAACTTTTTATGACACTGCCTCGCCGGCAGCTAAAGATGCAGGAAGTCCAGTTCGATACAGTTGCGCCCACGAACCACGCGACCTGTCTTTTTAGATAAAGTGGGGTTCACAAAATAAATGAATGCTTCTTGGCTTCCGGCTGAGTATAGGCTGTTGCTCAAGCTTTTTTGTAGGGAGGAGCTCGGGACGTTTGCAGCGTTGTCGAGGAGCTCCGGCAGGCAGGTCGTCCTGAAGGCGATCGACGAGAAGGCATGCGCCCCGGTGCTTATGCTCGCGTTCCAGAGAAGCCACGAGTTGATGAGGTCCGTCGATCTCCCGTTCGTGCCCAGGGTCAGTCCAATTAAAAAAGAGGGCAATGTACTCTTTTTCGAGAGCGAGCTCTGCCCTGGGCTTCCATTTGGCCAGGGTGCAGTCAAAGGCCATAATGGTCGGATAAGGCTTCTGTCCGAGCTGTTCTTAGCGCTACAAAAGCTGCACTCTATTGGCGAGTTCCACGGCAACCTCAAGCCCAATAATGTGCTGTTCGACGCTGGCCAGGCGAGGCTCACGCTGTTGGACTTGGGCTTTTGGGGCTACAAGGTGCTCCGGGACGATCTCGCTGGCCAGAACAGTCTCTTCATGCCTCCCGAGGTGAGTGCAACGCGTCTTGCTGATGTGCGGTCGGATTTCTACGGTTTTGGCCTTTTGGCGTTCGCTCTCCTGACTGGACTTGAGGTTGACAGTACGTCTCTGAACCTGTTGACGGCAAGCGACCGCGCTGCGGCCAAAGAGTGGCTTGAAACCCAAACGACCGGACTTCATCCCAGCGCTGTTGAGATGATCATTGAGGCGACGAGTCCGCAGGTTTCGAGAAGGCCACAGTCGTGCGACAGGCTGTTGCAGACATTGCGGCCAATTCTAGATGAAAAAGACTCCGGCTCGCTCTCAACCACGCAAAAAACTTCCTTTGCACTCTGTGCGGAGTTCTCCGGCCGCGACGAGATGATCAAACGGCTCCACGCTCTCAAGGATGAGACGCGCAAGCGAGGGGTCGGAGTTGTGAAACTAGTGGGCCCGCCAGGTTCGGGCAAGTCCAGAATCTTGGACGAGTTTGCGGCCCAGTGCCATAAGAGTGGCCAGCTCGTTGCGCGCTCTTTCTGCTCGGAGTTCACACTCAATCCCTATTCCAGCGTCACTCAGCTCTTGGAGTCTGCCGCCAGACAAGTTGACAAGCGTAGGAGCAAGTCCTTGCTCGCAACCGCGGCCGCGGTCCGGTCGCAGCTTGCGAGATCGCTGAAAAAGACGAGCACCCCCAAGGACCACCTTGGCAGGATTGTTCCTTCTCCTGCGCTCAGGAAGCTACGCAAGAGTGTGGTTCAGAAAATACTTGACCTGGTCAAGGATGAGTTTTGGGTATTCGTTCTGGACGATGTGCAGAATGTGGTGGCTCCAGTTGTTTCCCTCTTGACTGACCTTAAGGAGGGGCTTGAGCAGAGAGGCTCGAACAAGGGGCAGAAGGGCGGTCTATTCGTGCTTATGTCCGTTGGCGATACGGAGAATGACGCTGATTTGACTGAGAAGCAGAGGATGGCTAGACATCCATGTGTCTTGGCAGCTTTTGATGAACTGTCCGCACACACATTCACTGAGACCGTCCGGGTGGATGCCCTTGATGAGAAGGCAGCGAGACAAATTGTGCAGTCGGTTGTCGGCTCGAGCGCGCCGCTTCACGGGGTTGCATCGCTCCTTTATGATTGTCTGGGAGGGAGCCCGGGATGGCTGGCGGCGGCGGCGAGGCTTATGTGCTCAAGAGGGGGTCTTTCAACCCCGGTGGACCAGACCGCTGTTGAGCAGCTGGAGAGCATGGCCGCGCGCGGGGACCTCGCAACGCCCAGCGAGGTTGCGAAGGCTCTGGTCGCTGACCTAAACCAGCCCTCCGAGCAGTTGCTTGACACGATAGCAGCATTTCCAGGCGGTGGGATATTCGAACTCATAAGCTCCGCTTTCGGTGGAGACAACAGACGGCCAATTGGGCACATCGACGAGCTGTGCCGTAGGGGGCTTCTGGTATGGAGGCGCAGCGACTCATCCGTTTTCGTGGATTTCACGCACGAGACTCTGAGAAAGGCTTGCCTTGGCAGGTTATCAGAGGGAGAAGCCGTCGAGATACACAAGGTCGCCATCGAGCATTGGAAGAGGCTTTCTTCGGACGATGGCTCCAGATACTGTGTGTGCTTGGACTTCTATCTCGCAAAATCAAGGGGTGGGCCAGAATCCTTTCAATACATCAAATCCTTTTCAGAGGCTTTCCAGGCGGCCGGATGCTACTTCCGGGCGATGGAGTTGCTTAAGGAGGCGACCGCGATGTTCAACGCCAACGCTGAAAGCCTCTCAGCTCCGGCGAGGTGCAAACACGGGACAGAGCTCTACTGCAAGCGCGGGGACCTCAACGTTCTCCTTGCAGATTACGGCAGCGCCCTTCGCGATTATGCCGAGGCGCTATCGTTTGCAGAGCATGGCAATCGCAGGTCCGATCAGTGCGTGTGCCTAATGAGGACGGCCGAGGTTCATCAGTTGAAAGGCGAGCTCAATAAAGCGCTGGAGTTGCTTAACATGGCCCAATCAATGGCTGTGTCAAACAAGGATGCTCGTTTTGAGGCCAGAGCTGCACACGCGATAGGAAAGGCATGCTGGCACCAGGGCCGGCTCGATGATGCCCTCCGGAGCTTTAGGACTGCCCTGAAACATGCCGAGAGGATGGAGGACGAGGCCGAACGAGCGGCGCTTTTGCACAACACCGGCGCTATCTTTTGGGCAAAGGGCGATTATGGCCGGGCGATGAATTATTTTGTGCAGGCCAGGGAAATATGCGAGAAGGCTGGCGAGGACCGCATGCGGGCGATCGCTATCAACAGCATTGGTTCTGCGTATTTGGAGCAGTCGGAGATGGAGCCAGCGCTGGAGTTCTTCTCAGAGGCATTGGCCGTATTCAGGCGTTTAGGCGACCGCCGCAACATATCCACCACGCTTCAGAATGTCGCGATCTGTAGCTTCTCGCAAGGCAACATAGGGTTTGCGCTCGAGAAGATCGAGGAGGTGGCGTCGATGAAGAGCCTCATCGGTGATACCCGTGGGCTTGCTGCTGCCTTGATCACAAAGGGAGAGATACTCAGGGCGATAGGCAACTATGACGGTGCTTTGCGATCGCACTACGAGGCGTACAGCTTTGTTGCGTTTGAAAACGAGCCTCTCATCTCAGACACGGTATTGCTTGAAATCGGGCTTGACCACTTGGATGCAGGCACCTCTGCAACCGCCAAGTTCGCGCTTGAGCAGGTGCTGAGTCGTAAGCAAGATGTGAAGTTAGCGACCACGGTGCTAGCCATGTTAGGCCTTGCGAAATTTCATTTGGGGTTGGCGGAATGGCAGGAGGCTTGTTCGCTGTGCAATGAGGTTTTGGCCTTGCTTGACAAGGTGAAAAGGCCGGTTGACAAGGCTCTGTGTCTGATCACGTTGTCGCGGTCTTATTTGCAGCTCGATCGGCTTGACGATGCGGCCAATTGCCTGCAACAGGCGAGCTCAATTGCTGAGAAGATAAACACGCCGAATCTGCGGTTTTATCTGTATTGGGCTCTAGGGGATTATCATGTCAAGAAGGGCAACATCACTGAGAGCCTCACATCCTTTTCGCTCGCCGTCACGATAGCCGAGTCTATCGCGGCAACTGTTCCCAAATCGCAACAGATGTGGCTGAGCAAGAACAAAGACCTAAAGCGATTCAGAGAGTCTTGGGATGTCGTCAAACAGCTACCTGGCCCCAAAGAGGGACAACAGGAGCATCCCAAGGATATTTCCCCACAGGCTGCAACATTTTGGGATTCAGGCACATCTGTCGGGCCCCGGACCGGCGAGAACCCAGAACTGATCGAGGCGTCCGATGTAATAATATCTCATCTGCTCAATTCCACTCCCTTTCAAAGAGGGTGCATAGCAGTTCGAGCAGATAGCGGCAGGCTCCAGCTGACACGGGCGATCGACAAGACCGGCCAGGTCCTGGACCCCAAACGACTTGATGGGCCAAGCTATGTGAGCAGGCGCGTCAATGCCACAGGGAAAGCGGTCTTCACGAGACGAGGGTCAGAGAAACCTGGATGGCTGAACGACCTCAGCATTAAAGGGTCTATCATCTGCGTGCCTCTGTCCATCGGGGGAGAGAAATTAGGAACCCTGTACCTTGACTCTCCCGATCTTTTGGAAGTGTCTGGCGATCGGCTATTCCGCGATGTTCAGTCGGTTGCGAGGCTGGCCGCAAGAATGATCGATGACGCAGTGCTCAGAAGGCGACAGAGCAGTTATATCAAGGATCTGATCGATCGGACAAGGGTGCTGGCTGTCGAGCACACCATGCCACCGATGTTGGTTCCGAAATCGGGCAGCTTAGCAAGGAAGTCTCCGTTCCCGGAGATCGTTGGGGCTAGCCAACAGTTGGCCGACGTCATGCGTGACGCCTCCAAGGTCGCCAAAACAGATGTAACAGTGTTTATTACGGGTGAGACGGGCACTGGGAAGGAGCTCCTGGCTCAGGCTATCCACAATAGAAGCCCTCGTAAAAATGCGCCGTTCGTAGTCATCAATTGTGGCGCAATCCCTCGAGACCTGGTCGAGGCGGAGCTGTTTGGTTTTGAAAAAGGCGCCTTCACCGGCGCCCATAAGCAGAAGCGTGGAAGGCTCGAGTATGGCGACAAGGGGACGCTCTTCCTCGATGAGATAGCCGAGCTTTCTCTCGACATGCAGGTGAGATTCCTCAGGTTCCTTGAGACCAAAACGGTCGAGAGAGTCGGGGGCGAGGGGCAGACCGCAATTGACTGCCGAATCATCGCGGCAACAAATTGCGACGTTGACGCTGCGGTGAAAAAGGGCACATTCAGGGAGGACCTGTATTATCGGCTCAGCACAATCGACATTAAACTACCGCCGATTCGAGACCGTGATGATGACGTGTTGCGACTGGCGAATCATTTTCTTGGCTTGTGTAGGGTCAAATACGGGAAGATGAATAAGATATTCTCGGTCAAGGCCATCGAGCGGATGATGCATTACCGGTGGCCGGGCAACGTTCGAGAGCTTCAAAACAGGGTGGAGAAGGCAGTTCTAATATCCACTGGCAGAATCATAACTGAGGGTGACCTCGGTTTGGAAGAAGGAGGAGGGGGGCAGATAACCCGACTCAAGGAGGTGAAGAATAGCGTAGAGGTATCGCGGCTCAAGGTGGCTCTCAAGGCATCCGGCGGCAATGTGGCCCAGGCGGCCAGGATAGCCGGCCTGTCGAGACAGAACTTTTATCGACTCACCAAGAAGCATAACCTATCGCTGGACGAGTTCAGGTCGTCTGAGGGCAGCTGATCATGTTCTCATTCTGTCTCGAGCTCTGAGTTCAAGGGCACTGTGAAGTCACACAATGTTACAGAACCGCCGCCTGAAACGCTCCCTCTTACCGTGTGTAGGCCGCACCGGGGGCTGAAAGCCAATTCTGTGCAGATTGAGATCGGCCTTCCAGGGTGGACTAGCGACAGCGCAATCGAACTGTGAAAAAGCATGTTGCATATATGGCACAATGAATGCTAGTATTGAAAATGATGAATAATGTTGCTCATTTGTGGGCAAGCCAACCAGATATGCCAGAAGTGGCGCATCTGCTCGGCCGCCACCAAATACTATATGGTGCGCACGAAAGTCGTGAGGCGCCGAATGCCATGTCTTTAGTGGTTCCCAGCGGCAGAGAGCTGATGCGAAACACTGGCCGCTGTCCCAGCCCGAACGCATCGCAAACTGATAAAGTCATTCTTTCTTACATGTGGATGGCTGAGGCTTCATTTCAACAGTTGTCGGCGTATTCTCTGCGTCAAGCTTGTCGGCCTCTTGTGTGGTGCTCTGGGCTAGATATGAGCTCCACTATTGCGCAGGCTTCCGGCTTCAAGCCGTTCGATGCGGCCGCCATTTCGTGCAGAAGGCCGTGTGATGGGACCAACAACATCAGAAGATGAGCATGCCCGAGAAAACTGTCTCAGAAGAACTCGACCCGGTGCGTAAGCAAAAGCACACGCGGGCGCGGATACTGCTCATTGACGATGAGGAGTTGCTCCGAGATGTCTGGCAGGAAGCGCTAGCGGAGGAGGGCTATGACGTCGAAACCGCTGAGAGCCCTGAATACGCTTTTCTGATGTTAGCGCGAGAGCATTTCGACCTGGTGCTTCTGGACGAAGTCTTCAAGACCGGGCCTTACGATGGGTTGGATGCATTTCGCAAGATCAGAGAACTGCACGGGTCCATCCCGGTCATCATGATGACCGGTTATTCCGACGTGGAGGAGAACGTCGTCCAAGCAGTTCACGAAGGGGCCTACCGACAGACCATCAAAAAACCCTCAACTCTCGCCGAGATCACCGGCATAGTCAGCGATTGCCTGCTAGAGAGCAAGAGAAACGCCGAGTCATAATCAACCTCTCACCCTTCATCCTTCCGCCTTCATCCTTCCGCCTCAGGACGCATACCTTTCCCTGAAAAGCGCTAAACTGTCGGGCGAATCCACGTTCGACACAGCAACATCTCGCGATATTCGCTTGATGAACGACGAGATGAGCCTCTGCGGGCCAACCTCTACGAAATCCGTCGTGCCCATCTCGATCATCTTCCTGACACAGTCCTCCCAAAGAACCGGCGAGGTCATCTGCCTCTTCAGCGCCTCGACAACCTCCTCCTTCGCCTCAATAGGCGAGGCGCTCGCGTTCGGGATTATTGGCACTCTGGCGTCGCAAAACGACACCTTCTCCAGCTCACGCCCGAACTTCTCCGCCGCCGGAGCCATCAGCTTGGAGTGAAATGGTGCGGACAGCGGCAGCTTCACGAGCCTCCTTGCGCCTCTTTCCCTGAGCATAATAATTGCCTTGTCTAGAAGCGCCATTTCGCCGGAAATGACTGTCTGGCCTGGGCAGTTGACGTTTGCGGCGCGAATCTCGCCCTTGGCCCTAAGCTCCTCGCAGACCCCCTCGATGGTCTTTCCGTCCGAGCCAATTACGGCGACCATGCCGCCCTCGCCGACCGGGACAGCCTCCTGCATCAGCTGCGCTCGTCTTCTGACGAGTCTGAGAGCATCTTCAAACTTCAGGCAACCTGCGCAGACCGCGGCTGTGTACTCGCCCAGGCTGTGCCCCGCGACCAGTCGCGGCTCGACGCCCGTCTCATCCCTAATCGCCGACAGAATAGCGAAGGATGTCGCCAGGACCGCCGGCTGCGTGATTTCGGTCAGGTCGAGCTGCTCCTTAGACCCCTCGAAGCAGAGTTTTGAAAGCTCGAACCCGAGCACCCGGTCTGAGAGCTGAAACACCTTGCGGGCGGACTCGAACTTCTCCGAGATCGCCTTCCCCATCCCTACGGACTGGGCGGCCTGGCCTGGGAATACAAATGCCAGCGTTCTCTCACCCATCCACCATTCACTCCTTCCCCTTCATCCTTCCGCCTTCATCCCTTAGCCTTCATCCTTTCACAGCTTCCCGGCCTCTTTGACAAGTTTCAGGCCGATCACCTCTCGCTGGATCTGGTTCGTCCCCTCGTATATCTGCGTTATCTTCGCATCGCGCATCATTTTCTCGACCGGATACTCCTTCATGTAACCGTAGCCCCCGAACACCTGAACCGCGTTCGTAGTTACCTCCATCGCAACATCCGACGCGAAGACCTTGGCCATCGCCGACTCCTTCGAGGTGTCCTTCGCTCCAGAGTCGATCATTCGAGCCGTGGCATAAACGAGCGCCCGCGCCGCCTCGATCTTGGTCGCCATGTCGGCCAAGATATGCCGTATCGCCTGAAACGACGCTATCTTTTTGCCAAACTGCTCCCTCTCTATCGCGTATTTGGCCGCCTCCTCGAAGGCGCCCTGGGCCACGCCGACCGCCTGGGCGCCGATCCCCGGACGGGTCTTGTCAAATGTCTTCATTGTAATAATGAAGCCGTAACCCTCCCGCTTCAGGATGTTATCCTTGTGAATGCGGCAATCCGTAAATATAAGCTCCCGTGTGGTCGAGGCCCGGATGCCCATCTTGTTCTCCTTCTTGCCAAAATCGAAGCCCTCCTGGCCCTTCTCGACGATGAACGCGGTAAGGCCCCTCGCTCCCCGCTCCGGGTCCGTGCTCGCTATCACTGTGTATATCTCCGCCTCGCCGCCGTTCGTTATCCACTGCTTCGTCCCGTTGATGACGTAGTAATCGCCGTCCCGAACCGCCCTTGTCCGAACCGCCGCAGCGTCGCTTCCGGCGTCGGCCTCGGTCAGAGCAAACGCTGTCAGACGCTTGCCCTCGGCTACATCAGGCAACAGCCGCATCTTCTGCTCATCGCTGCCGAACATAATCAACGGATACGCACCGAGACCAGTTGCAGCATACGCAAGAGCGATCCCGCTGCAAACGCGGCTGAGCTCCTCCGTAACGAGGCAGAAGTCCGTAACGCCGCCGCCGAGCCCGTCGTATTCCTCGGGAATTAGCAGCGCAAACAGGCCCGCCTGACCAAGCGTTTTGACAATGCCCCACGGAAATTCCCCTGTCTCATCAAGCTCCGCTCGAATCGGCCTCATCTGCTCCTCGGCTATGCGCCTCGCGAGTTTCCTCGTCTCCTGCTGCTCCTCGGTGAAGAAGTAGTCCATTCTTTGCTCCCTTTACTGTTTAGCCCACAATTCCAAATCAGCTGTGCTGAACTATCTCCATATACTACAAGCGCGCAAACCGGCTTCCAATGGCGCAACTTGAACGCCCCGCAGCTTGACCGACTGATTGTCAACTACGTCGTGGCTCATTCCTTATCCCTCCACCTTCACCGATCCCGCCTTGTGTCGCTGCACATTGAGCGCCTTCCATTCCAACAGCGGATGCTGGGCAATCCGTTCCGCCAACGCTCCATCAGAAGTAATCAATGAAGGCTTGATCTCTCCGTGTTCAAGGAGGCGGTCAAGAAACTCCATCTCCGCTTCTGTGAAAGGCAACACTACACTTAGCGCCTCACGACAATCATCTACGAGGCGCCTTCCCCAAGCCTCATCCCGACTGGTTTTCCGCATCGCATCAGCGCGGAGCAACGGGATGAGTTGGTTAACGACGTCGCTTTGATCGAAACGTACGTCTTCGACAGCAACCGTTCGCCAGTCCTTGCGGCTCATCGCTCCATAGACGACAAATGCCAGCCTCAAGCGCTCGCGCTCAAGCTCTCCTTTGGTGAGCAGTATATGGACGTCGAAAAGATCGCGGCTTGTGCGCCGTGCCAGAAGTGCCGTGAGCTTGCCAGCCGCCAGCTCGTGAATATCGAGCATGGGAATCTTCGTGGCCTTGTAGGAACCCACCACACGCGAGTCCACTGCCTTCACAGGCCATAGTGGGACCCGAAACATGAAATTGATGTCAATCCCCAGGTTGCCGCCCTGTCCGAGAGCGCTCTCGTAACGAAGCGACCATTTGCCTCCCGCATGTTCATGGGGAACACGGCGAACGGAGAAGCCCTCACGTTTGCACACTGCCGGGATCGCCTCCTCAATCTTGGGCCGCTCCGAAAGCATCGCGTCGCGTTCCACAGCCCCAATGTAGTTGAGGTCGATATCAACGGAAAGGCGCGGCAGGTCGAAGACGAACACGTTCAGAGCCGTCCCGCCCTTAAGAGCCAAGCGCCCGTTGAGGAAAGGATGACTGCGAAACATCTCCAGAAGATTGAGCAGATGGATGACCTTCTCCAGAACCTCGGGACGGAATCCGGTAGCTTCGGCCTCAGAAAACAGCCTCTCTCCTGAGATTCTCATGTCACCTCGGCCCAAGTCCGCGCCAAGAGCGCCTCAGGCACAACGAGGTTCCACCCCGACACGAGGCGCCCCCGAGTGCGCTTGCTCCGGACAAGGTAACGCGGCCCACGAGGCCGAAACTCTCTCAATCGGTTCAGATGGGCTTCTTCTACCATCAATGGCTCTCGGTGCTGCTCCAGAAAGAAACCGACCTTCGCCGTCGTCGTGGCGTTGTCAAGGAGAAGGGCATATTCAACAACCTCGTCCAAATCAAAGAACTCGATCGATTCTAGCGACCGCCATATCTCCTCCCAGCTACCCGACAGGTCTGGTCGATCGAGCACATCGACCAGGGTCCGTTCCAAGCTGGTCACATGAACGTCAACGCCTCGCCGTTCAGCCACTTTGACGCCGAAGTTCTGCTGACCCTTGGCCCGAAGGGCGGTGGGGAACAATACTCGGCGGAAGGTGTGCGAGCGGAATGTGAGTGGACGCGATGCTTGGCTCGTAAGGTATAGGGATTGCTCGAACAGCGAATAGGCTCTCCCGTGAAACTCCAGAGCGGTATGATAGCCGAGCACCGAATCGTTAGTCATCTTTGCTGCCACCAGGTAGGGGTCCACGGGGCAGTTCTCGGGATCTGTCCCATTCGGCACGACGACGTATAGCCCGCGGCGCACCCGCAGGATGCGGCCTGTCCTGGTATGGTGAGCCAGGAGACTCTCTTGCGTTCTGACGTTGCTCGTCCCCTCAGACTCATGGAACGCGGCAAACTCTCGGCTGGTGAAAACCGGATGCCGTGCGAAGAACTTCTGAGCTTTCATCGTGATCACCAAGTTGACACTATTAACCGATACACGTAATAACGTTACGTGTTGTGCTAACCGATGTCAAGTCAAGCTCCTGTCTTTAAGCCACTGACTTGACGCTCAGCAGCAATACCCGTAGAACAATACAGGGTTTTGCGCGATAGCGTCAACCGCGTGCCTCAAGCATGAAGGCAAAAGGATGAATGATAAATCAGCGCCACAATCCGCAATCCACTATCATCCACATGCCTTCGCCCTTGTCAGCGCCCTATTCTCAATCTTAGGAGGTCTCGGGCGAAGGCATGGTCGCGCCACATTTGTCGCATTTCAACCAGGCGGTGAAAGGACCGAACGGCCCCCCTGCCCATTCCTTCCAGCGGAGCGTGCCCTTGCCACACACCGGGCATTTCTCTCCCTCCCAACCCGGCATGTTGTCGAAGACGTTCTCTATACGCTGAATCCGGTCGGCCTCTCCTTGGAGTTCATCGGCACGCCCTGGACTGACTTTCCTGACCTCTGCCATCAGCACCACTCGGAAGGCACGTTCTTCCTTCATCCATTCATTGGTGGCCTGCAGCATGGTTCTGATCGTCTCTTCATGGAGGCGCTTGTTGTCCGCTTGGGAGCGCTTCTCTGACCTGCGTGTAAGAAACCAAGTGATTAGTATCGCGAGTGCGGTCAAGGGCGCGCTAACGATTAGTCCAAGCAGCAAATCGCGCCAATTGCTGGTCAGATAGGCTGATACTTGCTCAAGCGTCACTTGCCAGTCCACAATCACTCATCGTTCATCCCCTCAGACGCTCCTCGCCTTCCGCAGCCGCCTCTCGGCCAATTGGTCAGAGAGTGTCTCACAGGAGCTCGCGGAACTCTTCCACAGTGAGCCCCATATCCTCCAAGATGCCCGCCAAGGTCTTGCGCTTGATGGTCTTTCCCGCATGCATGGGCACTACTATCCTCGCCGCGTCTCTCTCCCGGTAGTAAATGGCGTGGCTTCCTCTCTGACGGTCAAAGACGAATCCGGCCTTCAGGCTGCCCTGACCACTTCCCTGGCCGTTACAATGGGCAGCTTAGGGCTCAAAGAGCAACCTCTACCGGCTTGATGAAGATGTCCTCCAGCGGGAGGGGCTCCCCATGCGCGCGAAGGCTCTCCAGATACGCCGCTATCGCCTCCCTGACATTGGCGAGGGCCTCGTCCAGCGTGTCGCCCTGGGTGTGGCAGCCTTTCAGAGCGGGGCAGAACGCGTGGTAGCCGCCTTCCTCCTCCCGCTCCACAATGACCGTAAAATGATGTCTCTCCATTGTCTCACTCCTCTACGTACCAATTTCATCCTTCATCGCTATCGGACAGACTGGAAAATCCGTCCTACGTAATGAGTGAGGTCCGAAACTCGCGGAGAATGTCCAAGTTGTCGCCGTAATACAGAAAGTCCTTGCCCTGCATCGCGCGAAATCCCTATGTCAGCGGACTACCACCTGACGATCGAGGCGCCCCACGCATAGCCAGCCCCAAACGCCGTCAGGAGGATCAGGTCCCCCTTTTGTATCATCCCCGTGGCTTGGGCCTCGTCCAACGAAAGCGGTATGGATGCCGAGGAGGTGTTTCCGTATTTCTGTATGGAGGGGACGATCTTGTCAATGGTCGTGCCAAGCCGCTTGACCAGTCCCTCAATGATCCGCCAGTTCGCCTGATGCGGGAAGATCATCTTCATCTGATCGACCGTCATGTTCTGCTCTTCAAGAGCGTGGGTCGATATCTTGGCCATGCACCTAATCGCCATCTTGAAGGTAGTCTGTCCATCCATCCAGATATAGTGCATCCGCTTCTTGATTGTTTCCGCGCTTGCGGGATGCCTAGAGCCGCCCGCTGGCAGCTTCAACGCATCACCGTAAGAGCCGTCGGACTTAAGATGAGTGCAGAGAATCCGGGACTTTTCGGAATCGTCCGACGCCTGGACTACGATAGCGCCGGCGCCATCGCCGAATAGCACGCATGTCGTTCTGTCCTCGAAATTGGCAAACCTCGATAGCACCTCGCTGCCGACAACGAGTACTGTCTTGTATTGCCCGGCCTTTATGAAGTTTGAGGCCACCGAGAGACCACAGATGAAGCCCGCGCAGCCGGCGGTTACGTCGAATCCCATTGCGTTCTTGGCCCCGAGCTTTTCCTGCGTCAGGCACGCGGTCGAGGGAAATGCCATGTCGCCCGTGGCGGTTCCCACGATGATGCAGTCCACGTCTTCCGGTGCCACCGAAGCTCTCTCTAGCGCAATTACCGATGCGCGATAGGCAAGATCGGACGAGGCCTCATCATCCGCGCAGTAGCGCCGCTCCTTGATTCCCGTTCTCGTGGTTATCCACTCGTCGGTCGTATCGACAATTCTCATCATGTCTTCGTTTGTCACAACGCGCTCTGGAACGTAGCTTCCGATGCTCGTTATCCTTGCCTGGACCATCCTCTCTCCTTAGCTCACCATCCTGCGAGCTTCCATCTTCTCGGTTATCTGCTCAACTATATCGGAGACAGCGAAATCGTAAGCCCTTTTCAAGGCATTCCGGATCGCCCTGGCCTTCGAGCCACCGTGGCATATCACACAAACACCGTTGACGCCCAAGAGAATCGCACCTCCATATTCAGCATAGTCCATCCGCTTCTTGAGCCGCCTGAACGAGGGCCTCACCAACACAGCGCCCGCTTTGCTCAACACGTTGGACGAGAGCGAGTCCTGCATCATGCCCACGACCATCGCGGCCACGCCCTCCGTTATCTTCAGCACGATGTTCCCAACGAACCCATCGCAGACCACAACGTCAACATCGCCCTTGAAAACGTCCCGACCCTCGATGTTCCCAACAAAATTGATTGCGGGCTCCTCCCGCATCGCCAGAAGCACACTCCGGCTGAACTCGTTCCCCTTGGTGTCCTCCGACCCAATGCTCAAAAGCCCAACCTTCGGACTCCTCTTCTGGAACACTATGCTCGCATAGATGCTCCCCATCACTCCGAACTGCACAAGGTAGCCAATCTTGCAATCGACGTTCGCGCCCAGGTCCAGAACCACTGTCCCATGCTTCCGGTTAGGGAAAACCTGCGCAATCGCCGGCCTTTCCACACCCTTGGCAAGACCAAACTCGCAACGGGCAGCCGCCATCGTCGCACCGGTATTGCCCGCGCTCACCACCGCGGCCGCCTCCCCCCTCTTCACAAGATTCGAGGCCACGCGGATTGAAGAGCGCCTCTTGCCGCGAATGACAACCGAGGGCGCATCCGTCATCGACACAACCTCGGGAGCGTGACAGACCCTCATCCTCTCGCTCTCCTTCTCACCCAGATCGGCCAACTGCGCCTTGAGCCTCGGTCCGTCGCCCACCAAGACCACGTCAATCCCGAAGTCCCGCGAGGCGCGAATGGCGCCCTTAACCGCCTCCTGTGGGGCATAATCACCCCCCATAGCGTCCAGGGCGATAGGGGCTCCTGTCATAGGCTACTTCTCGGCGATCTCAAGCACCTGCTCCCCGCCAAAATAACCACACTTGGGACAGACTATGTGAGGAAGCTTAGGAGTTTTACAGTTCGGGCAGCTCACAATGGATGGCGAACGAAGAGCCTTTTGGGAAGACCTCATCCGCCTTCTTCTATGTGATGTCCTACGTTTTGGTACCGCCACGCTAACCTTTCCTTTCTGTTTGCATAATCTCTAACCTAGAAAAAAAGAACCCAATCTCAAACTCGGCCGAAGCATCTGAATCCGAGCCATGCACGGCATTCTCCTGAATCGACGTCCCCAGCTCGCTCCGAATCGTGCCCTTCTCCGCTTTCGCCGGGTCAGTCGCTCCCATGATCTCCCGAACTTTGGCGATCGCATTCTGGCCCGCTAAGACCGCCACAACGCACGGCCCGCTCGACATGAAATCGCACAAGCTATCATAGAACGGCTTGCCCTTATGAACGTAGTAGAACGCCTCCGCATCTCGCTTGGTCAACCAGACCATCTTGGCGGCCACGATCCTGAACCCCGCCCGCTCAAAGTGTGTAAAAACCTCGCCAGCGACGTTACCGGCGACCGAGTCCGGCTTCACTATCGTCAGTGTTCTTTCCATCTCAGCTATCTTCCCCGTCGCAGCGCTGGTAGCAATCTGCCACGGCCGCACCAACCCAAACCACATTCAAACCCCAGATCGGCACCTTAGCTAGCTATTCCTTCCTGAAATTGAGACAGTAATGGTGAAACGTATTGCTCACCCACGCATTGCCAATGCCATAAGGCGCCAATCTCTGGTCGCCCTGGCACCATATCCTCTCATCCTTTAGAGCAAACACCTCACCTAAACGTTTCCCAATATCCCATGCGAGAGGATAAACTCTGCCCTTCTTCTTAACATTTTTAACGACAACCGTCAAATATGCGCCGACACGCATGACTGCGTGAACCTTGGAGAATACTACGACCAGTTCATCAACGAATCTGTCGTATTCCGCTATATTCCCCAGGTCTCTCTTGTCCGACGAATAGAACACGTCAAGCCCAGCCTCCTGCCTTCTCTTCTGCGTCCCAGCCCCTTTAGCTCTCAACATATCCCAATAAGGCGGACTTGTTATGCAGTAGTCAATCTCCGGCAGGTCAAGCTCGTCCAGGCGCCTCGCGTCGCCTTCGATAATCATCGGACTTGTCAGACTTGTCCGACCTGTCGGAGGGGTCATGCCATCCTGGCCCTTTCGCTCCGTGTTGAGCGCGTCGGCGATCCGTTCCCTTGCGATGGCTACGTATTTGGGATTGAGCTCAACGCCTATGCCCTTTCTGCCTGTCGAGATACAGGCAAGAAGCGTGGAGCCCGTTCCAACCATCGGGTCAAGAACCGTCTGGCCTGATTTGGTGAAGAAACGGATGAACCCCGACACGAGCTCCTCAGGGAACTTCGCCGGATGAACCAAGACCTCCTTAGGCCGGCGAGGTGGATTCAGCTCGAACCAACTTTTCTGGAACTTGATCCACTCCTTTGCGGAGAGGTCATTCAGACGGTTTTTGAACATCGGGACCAGTTTTAGAACTGGGCAACAAATCGCAGCAGCAACGAAAGCTAACGTTCCGAATCCTGTAGAACTTGGTGGCGGTCTCCGTCTTATTCAGACACGAGACTTTCTCGGCAGGCGTTGACCAAGACCCTCCCATCAGAATCGTATGTTTGGTGTTGCCTGCATCCGTCCATTCCCAGTAGTTGCCGAGCATATCGTAAGCGCCGTATCCGCTGACACAAGCCTTGTATCGGCCAGTAAGCGCCGGTTGGGACAGCACAATCTCCTTGTCTCTCCTGCGGAGCCCATACCACGTCCAGGTCTCCGTAGCGCGAGTCCTGCCCAGGTTACACGCCCCTTCCCTGAACTCATTCCCGTATGGATGCTTGAACTTCTGAGGGCCTGAACATGCCCGAGACCACTCGTCAGTCGTGCAAAGCCGCTTGCCCTGAGAAAGGCATATCTGAACCGCCTCTACATATAAAACAAGGTTCCGCGGCCGCACACCTAACTTGTTCGGGTATTCATACTCGTCTATGCAGAACCTGTCGGCTGCAACCATGCCCGGCGGACATCTCCGCCACGACTGCGACTCGTCTTGTGCAGCGGACATGAGGGGCGAGAGCGCCCAGAGAAGAATCGCGAACACAAAGGTATATTTCAGAAATCTCAAACCGCATCCCACATAGTGTTAGAAAAATGCTCGTGCAATCTAAATGAACATGCCCGCTGTGTCAACCAGGATAGGAACTGCTGGGCCAGAGGCCGCAGTTCCGGTAGAACGGATAAAGGCAAGGTTTCGGCGATACCTTGCGCCAAACACAGCCGAATCATCCAGAGACCATGGCGGTGGCTTGGCGAAGAGCATTCCTCCGGAATGTGTTTTTAGACCAATGCTCGCAGATGTTCTGAGTGAACTCGGCACGGACGATTTTTGCGCGGGCGATGAGGCGTCCGCCCTCTTCTCTCCGCAAATAGATCCCTTCCATTGGGCCACTAGTTAGCTTGGATTCACCCAGTAGTCCGACGAGTTGGGGCAATGCAAATGCACCTTCGGTCAGTGCGGGGACACGCTCTAAGCCCAACGAATCGACTAGCTCGTTCCTGCGGCTAACACACCAGAACTCGCCCACGTTCCTGTCGTAAACGTCGAACGCAAGAAACCAGTCGGGCAGCCGATCGTAGTGGATCGAATGCTGGGCGTAGCACCATTCACCAAAGAGGATCAGGTCGGGGGCGAGTCCATTTCTCAGTGCAATCCGGTGTGTATCAATCCAGGGCCATAAGGGATCGAACTGATGATGACTCCTATGGCCCAAGTAAGTCCCGCGATTCTGGGCACGAATGTTACCTTGTGGGTCCAAAGATAAGCCGATACTGCCGCCATCCACCTTCTCTTCCACAAGTATCTCTCCGGACAGGAATTCGGCAGCTTCCTCGGGCGCCAGGACCTTATCCGAACGGGGCAGCTCATCGCCCAGCCAGAGCAAGTGCGGAGTGTGTGGGAATTTGAAAAACTCGGCCATCACGCACTGCCCATCTTTTCCTTGTGTTTCCGGGCAATCTCCTTTCGGCACAAGAACTCCACTTGGATTCCGCGTTCTCTGAGCGCATCCTCCCAACCACACCACTTGCTGTCGGTCGCCTGTAGAATCGGGGGGCGCTCAGGATGAGCCGCAGACACCGCGACGAACTTCCGATCGTCATCGTCGAAGTCCTGTAGGTCTGGATGGTGAGGAAACTCCTCGAAATCGGCCCCATCAGCAGGTGTCCCTTTGGGGGTGATTGACACGAAGACGCAACGACCTGTGCCTTGGTTCTGGTATATCCACTGCAAAAACTCTTTGCCCGGTCCCGGTTGACCGGAAGGCGTCAGTTTGCCCTCGTATTCACCCAAGATTAGCCATGTGTAGTCCAAGAGAATACGGCCATTTTCCTTGATTTTCTGCAAGGCATCTACACAATGCATCAGGCAAGCGTCGGTTGAATCTGACATTCCATTCGCCGTGTAGAGGACGTTCGTATCAACCACACAGAGCGAAAAAGGGAAGCTCATCGCTCTTCACCCATGCGACGAGTCGCAGCGGCCCTCGTCATTTCTGCGAGATCCACAAACCGATCCCCAAAGAAATCCTCTGGCCAGTTAGTAATGTTGCCGAAGAGATCCAACTCCAAGCTTTCCATCTTTGCCCCTGAACTAGTGGGTTTGCAGAAGTGAATCGCCACCTTCTCACGAGAGATCTTTTCCTCAGCAATTCGACGCTGTAGCCGGATCAGGAAATGCTCGGAGTGGCTCTCGATCAAAAGCTGAATGTTGCGGTCCTTGCCGTTCTCCCGCGCTTGAATCGCCTCAATGAACAGGTCGGCGAGCGAGGCCTGCACCGACGGGTGGAGATGAAGCTCTGGTTGCTCCATTATGATTATCGAGCCAGGAGGCGCATAGAAACATTGGACCAGCACTGGCAAAACCTGGGACACACCGAAACCAACATCGGTAAGGTTCACGTGCGCTTCGGTCATTGGCGTCTTGACGACGACTTCATACAGTCGTCCGTCAGGCACAATTGGTTTGACATCAAAGCTCTCAATTAAACCCATCTTCTCCAGCCAGCTGGCAATGAGAACCTGAAAAGACTTCCGGGGCTTATACTTGCCTGGCCTGATGAATCGCTCGCGCGCCGCCAGAATCGCTGGAATGGACTGTTTTCCTTGCCAGCCGACATCCTCCGGTGTCTCGCCCATATAAGTGTATTGGCGTCGTGGATAATCTCTAAGGGGCCCTAGATAGGACATGAGCTGCAAACGCTGCTCGAGCGCAAACGCCAGGTCCCCCACGAATCCTGCATTCTGATAATAGGCCATTACTTCCGCTGGGAACCCGTAGAAGTGAACGGGAGATGGCAACGGCCAAACTCTACCTTCCTTCCGAACCGGATTATAGCCGGAATTCACCAGCTCATATTTGTCTTTTCCAGGGCTTTTCAGAGTCTTCAACTTCATGCCGAGTTCAAGGCCCTTCTCAGGCAAACTGCCGAGTTGATAACACATTCGATGAACGACAACATCTTGGCGTTTCCCACCGGCCAGAGCGAGCGCGGCCTCAAATCTCATCGTTCTTCCCGAAAAGACATCCCCCGAATGCACCACATCCTTGAGCTGCATCTCTTTGGCGAGATTCCATCCGAGCTCGAAGGAAATATGCTCGGGCTTATCATGACCGTGCACCATGTCAAGGTATGTTCCGAGGTCTATAGGCATGTCCCGGTCGCTCGGCACGAGCACCCTCTTTCGGTCTGCCGATTGAGCGGTTTGCTTCAGCATCAATAGGAATTGACTGATGCTGCTCTTGCCAGAGCTATTTGTGCCAAAAAAGACTGTCAGCGGCGCCAAGCGGATATCGCCGGTGTCCTGCCACGCCTTGAAGTTCTTTATGCGAAGATGAGTAAGCATAGGCAGCGCCCTCCCTCCCTGAAACCCGTTCCATCCCCTTGTCTTTTCCCTAGAAGCAATTACTTACTAAACCTTACTCAAGGCCATGCTCAGCGTCAAGGTGGGGGTTGGGAGGGTTTGACCTTAGATTGTCAGTAATGTTTGGGGCTTGCCCTTGTCCCCATAGAATGTGCTAGCCCGTGACCCCGCGTTGCACACGGGGCTATGCACGTCAGGTCACTTTCAGGGCCACATCGGCCGAGCTTGCCAATTCCACTTCCTCAACGTCCAAATCGCCGCTACATAGCCAATAACGCAACCTACCCTACCCAAGTATTGGGGAAACTCCTCCCCTACGCACATTTGACAACTCCCCATCTTTGTTCATAATAATCAAGGATAAAAATGGCATCAAAGTAACACCTTAACGTGCCCATTGAGGGGAGATACGTATTGAGAATACTTCTCATGCAGAATCATAATCGTGAAGCTCAGATGGTCAACACTGCCCTGGCCACCGAGATGGAGAAGGTCCGTGGTGAGTTCCCTCCGCTAGGTCTGATGTATCTCGCCTCAATGCTCAGGCAGGAAAGAAACGATGACGTCGAGATTCTTGATAACTACGTGGAGAATCTCAGCGCTGGCGTCTTAAGGGAGGTCATCAAGGCAAAACAGCCCGATCTCGTTGGGATATCAACGATGACGCCGACATTCAAGAGCGCTTTGCTCGCCGCCAAAGTAGCGAAAGAATCTGGGGCGCCAGTAGTAATGGGCGGCCCGCAGCTGTCGATCTATCCTCAGGAGACCCTGTCTCACGACTGCATCGATTTCGGGATAATTGGCGAGGGCGAGCATGCCATCGTGGAGCTTGTGGACGCTCTAGACTCGGGAAGGGACCCTTCCGGCGTTCGCGGGCTCGCATACAAGTCAAACGGGAAAGTGCTACTCAACCCCGCGGCGATGGAAGATGACATAGATGCTCTCCCATTCCCCGCAAGGGACCTCATAAACCAGAACATGTACTCCTCAGCCGTAGCACTTGACCCCATGACAACAATGATCAGCTCTCGGGGCTGCCCTTTCCACTGCGGGTTCTGTGCGAAGTTCCCTTGGGACGATAAGGTCAGATTCCGTTCGGCCAAGCTCGTTGTGGACGAGATAGAGCACGTAGTTAAGCAATACGGCGTCCGCGAGGTTATGTTCTACGACACGGTAATGACGCTGGACAAGCAGCGGATGACCGAGATATGCGACGAGATAATTCGTCGTGCTATCAAGATAAAGTGGGAGACGCCGACAAGGGTTGATCTGGTGGACCCCGAGCTGCTCAGCAAGATGGCCAAGTCAGGATGTGCGCGCCTCCGCTTTGGGGTCGAGTCCGGCGTCCCCTCGGTGTTGAAACTAATGCGCAAAGGCATCTCGATTGAGCAGATTCGGACGGCCTTCCGTTGGACCCAAGAGGCCGGCATCGAGGCTTTCGCCTATTTCATGATCGGCTATCCTACCGAGTCGGTGCAGACGATAAAGGAAACGATCCGTTTTGCCATCTCGCTCAAACCGGACATGGCGATGTTCACCGCAACGGTCGCCCATCCTCACACCCACCTTTACGAGCTGGCCTTGCAGCACGGTTTAGTAAAGGGCGATTATTGGAGGGAGTTCACGCTCGGAAACACCGACCAGAAGCTCCCATTCTTCGTGGAAGATGCGGACCGCTGGGCCAAGAAGGCATACAAAGCGTTCTACCTTCGGCCATCCTTTATTGCAGAAAGGCTGACAAAAATGAGGTCCTGGCAGGATATTCGCAAGGCGGTCTCGGCCGGGATTATGCTCATAAGAATGAAGCACTGACCAAAGAGGGTCCGCCCCCGCCGCGCCAGCGCACTCCTTTGCGGTGCGTTCCCCCGGCGAGACCCAGTTCGACCGGCGCCTCAAGCGGCTTGCGGCATCAGGGGTATCGGCACCGACTCTCTGAATAATACGGCTTAAAACCTCTCATGAATTTGACGCGGCTGTGCCCGCATAGCCTACTCCGCGTAAGCGGAAAGCGAGCCCCCATGTCGGATAGCCCTTTCGCCGAACCGATCGCGTATCCTATCTGCCGCCTCCACCATCCTTCTATAACGTTGGTTATCGGCTATACCAAACAGCTCAAGCTGCACGCACGGGGCGCGGACGAGACCCCCGCCGGTTACCCCTATCAGCCGCAACATTCTTCGTTCCTTCCAGGAGGCGAGCAGCAGCCGTTTGGCATTCGAAAATATCACTCCCTCCAGATTGGTCGGCGTGCGGAGCATCAAAGCGCGGGTTATCGTCGTAAAATCGGCAAAACGCAGCTTGACGGTGACGTTGGTAGCGAAGTATCTACCCTTGCGGAGCCTTCTTCCCAACTTCTCGCACAGCCACAGCAGCGTGCCGAATATCGCTCTGGGGTTGTTGACGTCGCGGTCGAAAGTGTGCTCGTGGCCCATCGATTTGGCGTCATGGGAGTTGTAGTAGGGGATGATTGGGCTATTGTCGATCCCGCGCGAGGCAAAGTAGAGGCACTCCCCAATAACGCCAAAATGACTTGTCAGAATCTCTTTAGGCACAAGCGTGAGATCGAACACAGTCCTGACGCCAAGCCGATTCAAAACCCGCTGGGTCTTCTCGCCGACACCCCAGAGCTTCCCGACCGGCAGCTTGCCCAAAAAGCTCTGCTCCTCCCCAGGCAGAACCACCGTCAGCCCATCCGGCTTGTGCAGACCCGAGGCGATCTTGGCCACAAGCTTATTCGGTGCGATTCCCACCGAACAGGTCAGGCCGAGCTCCTTCTTGACCCGCTCCTTCATCGACCACGCAACGCTCTCCGGCGGTCCAAACAGCGGCTCACAACCCGATATATCCAAAAACGCCTCATCGATGCTGAAGACCTCCACCTCCGAGGTGTAGTCCTTCAGTATCCCAATCAGCCTGCTCGAGGCGTAGAGGTATTTGTCCGGGTTGCCCTCGACAAATGCTGCGTTCGGGCATTTGAGCCTCGCCGAAAACGCGGAGCTGCCCGATTGTATCCCGAACTTCCGAGCCTCATACGACGCTGTTGCGACCACGCTCCGCCTGTCGGGGCTGCCGCAGATGATAACCGGCTTGCCGCGCAGCTTCGGATTGTCCCGCTGCTCAACCGCCGCAAAGAAACAATCCATGTCAACGTGTATAATAGTCCGAAAGCAATCTTTCATAGCATAAACCATAATTCATAAGAGAGGGGTCCACGAAGTTCACGAAGGTACACGAAGGTATTTTTCTTAGTGTGTCTTAGTGTCCTTCGTGGACAACCTCATCTACCATAAATCATCTCACCAATCTCTCCCACTCCAGTTTGCCGTGGCTCCCGAAATTGACGAGAAGACCAACGCGAAGCCCGGTGACCTTCAGGTAGTTCAATATCTGCGCCCTATCTTTGTCCGACAGCCGATCGGCAGCCTTCAGCTCCAAGATTATCTGACCATAGCAGACGATATCCGCAAAGTACTCTTTGGCAAGCAGTTTCCCTTTGTAATGAATCTGCAACGGTTTCTGTCCCTCAAACGGAATCCCTTGGCTTTGCAGTTCAATCTCCATCGCCTCCTGGCAAACGGCCTCCAAAAAGCCGTGGCCGAGTTCCCGATGAACCTCAATGGCTGCCCCTACCACGGCAAAAACCTCATCTTTCAAGACCAACTCGACCATGTTCTAACCCCACTCCTTTGTGGACTAATATGTTATGAGGGGTCCACGAAGTTCACGAAGGAACACGAAGGTATCCTTCTTAGTGTGTCTTAGTGTCCTTAGTGGATCATCAATCTCCTTTAAGCTTTATGAACCATTTCATGTGCCTCGTATCGAGGAATATCTCGGCGTGATTTTCAGCATCATCAACTACGGCGTAATGATAGCGGTGATAAACGCCCTCCTTGCTCACCCAGCGACCTGTTACCTCCTTGATGTTGAAAACGAGGCCGCCACTCGAGGAACCGCTGGACAAGAGTCTCGCCTTCAGCGGGAACATCCCGTAGGCCTCGCCCCTGACACCAAAGAGGCACACAACCTCTATTTCTTCCTCGCATGTCACAGTCATGAAGGATTCACTCCCCCAATCATCTCTAGTCTAAGCCGAAGCTCCGCACGTGCGAGGCGCCCCCTCGCAACCCTCCGCTGTTTTTGTTGCTTTGCGCCAAGATATTGCAAAGCAATCTCTCGATGAGATACTTAACGAACAGGTCGTAGCCAGCCATGGCAGGCGGAATCCACGGGCAGAAGGGTAGTCTCAGTGGTGGCCATTGATGCAGTTAAGGACCTCGTCAACCTCAAACGGCTTAGTGATGATGCGCTCCACGCCAGCGGACTTGAGCTTCTCCTCATCGAAATGCACCCCCCAGCCAGTCGCCAGAATCACTCTCGCATCAGGCCTGAGGGCCTTGACGCGTTTGGCCACATCCCAGCCGCTCATCCGAGGCATACCCAAATCCGTTATCACGTAGTCGTATTTGCCCCTCTCGCATTTTTTGATGCCCTCCTCGCCGGACGAGGCGATCTCAACTTCGTGCCCCTCCCCAGCCAGCATATCGACAAGGAGATTCCTTATGTCCTCCTCGTCATCGATCACCAGAACGCGGGCTTTCTTCTGCGCCGGCCTGGGCCGAGGGGCCTCCTTCTGAGGCTGCTCCGCCTCCCTGAAGTCGCCCAACAGGGCAGGAATCTCAATCCTGAACTCCGTCCACTCGCCCAACTTGCTGTTGACCGTTATCGAGCCCCCGTGGCGCTCGACTATCCCGAAGACTATTGACAACCCAAGCCCACTGTTCGTCGGTTCTCGCGTCGTGAAGAATGGGTCGAATACCTTGTCCATTATCTTGACCGGTATGCCCTCGCCGTTATCGCTCACGAGCGCATACACGTTGTCCTCGTCCGTGCCCGTCTCGATCGTGATGCGCCCACCCTCAGGCATCGCGTCTATCGCATTGTTGATCAGGTTCACAAAGACCTCGCGCAGTTCGGACGGCTTGCCAGCCACCCGAGGGACCCTGGATTTCACGAACTTGGTCTCGATCACCACCCCCTTAACCTGCATCTGCTCCCTCCACCGAGGCCTCGTTATGCCGAGTGAGTCCTCGATCATCTCGCCGAGATCGACCGGAACGAACGCCGAAGTGTCGCCTATCTTCGCGAATCCCTGGATGCGGCGAACTGTCTCCGCACCATCAAGCGCCGTCCTCTCGATTATCTCGAGATTGCGCCTTGTCCCGGCGTCCTGACCCCCGATCATCCTGATCAACATCTGCGTGCGCCCCAGTATGACGCCCAGAAGATTATTGAAATCATGAGCGACGCCCGAGGCCATCTCACCCAACGCCTTGAGCTTGTCCGCCCTAGCAAGCTGCATCGAAAGGTGAGTCTTCTCGGTTATATCCCTGAGAGAGACCATGATCTCAGGCTCAGCGCCACGCGCCTCAATGGGACATGCGAATATCTCCAAGAACTGGTCCGCCCCGTCGGCCAATTCCCGATGATGCACAATGCCAACCGACCGGCTTTTCTCTAGGACATCTCTCACCGGACAGCTCATTTCCTCGGTGCTGCACGGCTCTTCTCGTCCGTAAAGAACCTCGTGGCACGGCCGACCCAAAACGCTCTCCTGGCTGTCCTCTTCCACCAACTTCAAGAACTGCTTGTTGGCTCTTTTGATGCGATAGTTGGCGTCAACAACCATGACTGCCTCGTTCAGCCCGTTGAGGATCGTCTCAAGATAGGATTCCAACTCAAGGGCCGATGGAGTTGCCACCTCTGAGCCTGTCTGAACGCTCGTGCCCTTACTCCTACAGATCACCAAGATGTTCTTCACGCCGTCAGACGTCAGCAAATGCCCATCCAACTCAAGCTCAATAATCTCGTCTTGAGAACTCGTTGGCAACACATTTGTCCTCGCGCTGCCCACAGCCTGAACTGCCTCGAAAAAAGCACGCATTTTGCCCGTGGACTCGTCCCCGAAAATCGCGTCCGCACTTTCCCCGGATAACGAGGCAGGCGCCGTCTTTCCAAGCAGCGAATACATGGCGCGATTTGCCGCCACAACATGGGCATTACTATCCGCAACGAACATAGCAGACGGGACAGCATCAAACGTCTTTGCCCAAATCCCTGAATCAGAAGCTGGGGCGGCCTCCGACAGCTCTTGTCGAGGCGCAGCCCGCATCCGGGAACGCCAGGCACCCAACCCCAGCAGCAGCAACAGCAGCACAATCCCGGCCGCCGCGACAGAGAGAACTACCGGCAGGGATGCTGGATACTCTTTCGCCGAGGACTGCTCGGGCGAACCGGCAAAGGGCCTCAATGAACACAGGGCGCACTTGCGGTCGAGGAACTTGAACGGGGCGACGATCAGCTGGACTGCTCTCTGCTCGTTCGCAGCTGCGAGTGGCGGTTGGGTGAGCCTCAACACGCCCGGCATCCCGGCGGCCACTAGGTCTGTCGGTGAGGGTGCAACTGAGACGGTGTCGCCGCCAAGCACCAGGCTCGCATCCCACCCGAGAACACCTCGCAGCCGTTCCAACGCCAGGGATGTATGCCCACCGTCATCGAGGACGAATATCTTCTGCCTCAACGAGAGAGGAACCATTCGCTGAATGGCGTCAAGGTTGATCGACGCAACTACGGAGTATATGAGCGAGCCATCCTTGAAGACAGGAAACGTTACCCAAAAGCCCTCCGTGCTATCGCCGATGTTGACGATTGAGGAGGCGACAGCCGCTTTATTGCGCACAGACCGCTTTATCAGCCTAAAAACTGCGGGACCGACGAACCTCGTCTCGCTGGACAAGGCGGACTCGGGATAGGCCTGGAACACGCCGCCCTTGTCGTTCACCCAAAGGACAAGCTGAACGAACTCGGAGGTCAACAGGTCCGCGCCTAGCCAGTCGATTGACCCTTCCGCCGGATGCTGGTTCTCTGGCAGCACGTATTGCTCCGAGACCAGTTCAAGCCGGGTAACCACCTGGGCGAGCTGTTGCTCCAAGAGCTTCGCGGCCAACACGAGCGAATCAAGCTGTGCCTTGTTACTTCGCAGCTGGCTTGAGAGGTCGCTTCCCGCTGCCGATATAGCAACGGCAATAATGAGCACGAGCACTAGGCAAACGCGCTCCCCGAATAACTCCTTCCCGTACATCTCACTCCAAGAATAATATATGGAAGGTCAAACCACAAAACCCTCCACGCCGCAGCAATACTTATCGTTGGCTAAGCCAGTTTTCCTAGCGATTGTTGTCCCGGTGCGACCGGTGGCCACGATGTAGAGCTTGCCGTTGAGCCAATGCTGCTCATCTCTGTCGTGATTTTCTTCTCGTCGCATGAATCCCCAATTCATGATCATCGTTCTCTGCTTCAGGGATTGAGCGCAGGGAAAGGCCGGGGGCGGCTAGATAAGAAGAGAGAACACGCGCGATGATAGGCGCAGACCTGGCGGCTTGCGATGCCTACCAGCTGCTGCCCATCTTGTCCCCGAGCAACTTCTCTGGGAAGTCTGAATCAGGCCTCTGCACAAAGAGCGTCGCGAAATCGAGCGAACTCGCGACCTTGAGCGCCTCGTCATACTCTTCCAGAGAGAGCCGGCGGCCAAGCGTCCGGTGGCCGACTGCCCTGTGCATTGGGCGATACTGGCCCATCAGGCTGACCGCAACGTCAGTTGAGATGCTCTTCGCAATCCACTCCAGAACGCGACTCGTATCTTTCAAATGACCCGGCAAGACCAGATGTCTAATTATGAGCCCTTTTTGAGCGATGCCCTCGCCATCCAACGCGAGAGGCCCACACTGACGCCACATCGCCCTTAAAGCCTCTCGAGAACGGGCGACGTAGTCCGCTGCCTCCGAATAGTCGTGAGCCAGATGTTCGTCGGCATATCGCGCATCGGCAAGATATACGTCAACCATTCCATCAAGCGACTCGATGGTATCCGTATTCTCGTATGAGCTCGTGTTATAGACGATCGGAAGGTCAAAACCGGCCGCTTGCGCCATACTCAGCCCTTCGAGTATCTGCGGAAGGAAATGGGTCGGCGTAACAAGGTTCAGATTGTGGCATCCAGCCGTCTGAAGAGACAAGAACATCCCGCGAAGCTCGTCGGCGCTCACCTCCTTGCCCCGGTCCTGCTGGCTAAAGCGGTAGTTCTGGCAAAAGATGCACCTCATCGTGCAATGCGCAAAAAAGACCGTGCCAGAGCCTCTCGTGCCGCTGACCGGAGGTTCCTCGCCGACGTGTGGCCCGAACCGGAAGATTTTTGCGCGAGCGCCCGCCCGGCAATAGCCGCGCTCGCCCGAAGCTCGGTCCACACCGCACGCCCGCGGACAGAGCTTGCACGAGTCCAGATTCGCCCGAAGTCGCTCCAGTGCAGATGTAACGCTGCTTTGGCGGTTCTGCAAAGCTACACCATCGCTCATCTGATTGGGCATCGACAGACGGGCGCGGAGCGCTTGCATCCTAGAAGAGACGCCCAATCGTAAAAGCAACCGCGTTGATGCCAGCGTTTTCGGGCCGGATGCTGCCATTGGAGATATGTTTGACCGAGAAAACCGTGTAGAAAGTTCGGCCTGAAAAGACGTCGAACTGAGCGCCAACACCGCCTTGAGGATTGAAATTCACCCTCAAGCCCTGCCCGGGGACCTGAAAGTCATCATAAATGATGTGGCACCCACCCTGGACAAACGGACGGAAATGATGATCGCCAAAGTCACCGAGGTAATAAACCAGGATAAGGCCAGCCGAGACTATGCCTCGCACCCTCGGACTCACCATAAGTCCCGCGTTGCAGCCCACCTTGTATCGGAGGGAATCCAGGCCTATGTGCGGCCACACCGTGCTGGGGTCTATTAGCATAAATCCCGACACCTCCACCCCCTGAATGTCGGTGCCCGGCTTGTAGGTGTTCCCATAGGTCATCCCCAAACCGCAGCGCTCGGGGGTCCTGCCCGAGGCGCGCCCTTCGGCCAGGACGTCTGCACGCAACGGCTGAGCGACGGCAAGCGCCAAAAAAAAGACTGCGCAGGCCATCATGACTTCAACTGTGTGGGTCGGCCTCATCTGTCGCTTTGCGGCTATTACAAAGTTATCCAAACGCTGCTCTGAAGAAAAGACCTCATATCTCTTACCGTTCAAACACTTTCTCATATCAACGCGACAATTCAAAACAATTGCATGCTGCCTCAGTGTGAGTCGCTGTCCAATAAGTCGGGTCCGAGGTTGTGTAGGGGCGGGGCTTGTCTCCGCCCATCTATATATTCGGGCAGACACAAGGCCTGCCCCTACATGCGGCATACCCCGCTGCGTCATCCCCGTTGAAACCGACTTATTGGACAGCCTCTAATTCGCAGGAGAAACTGCGCAGAAAAAAGGGGCGTCCTAAAAGCTTCACCTGTCACAGCTGCACACATACACTAACAAAGATCGCAGAAACAGAACCCGCGGTGCCCATAGCCCTACCGTCCCTCGTTGACCGCCAGTGAGGCAGTCATCGGGCCGGTGCTTCACTCGCCGCAAGAGGCGGGCTACACGGGTTGTATCACCAACACCGATTCGGTAACGTAGTTACCAAATGAATGTATCTCGAAGCGGGAGGGCACGTCGCTTCTCCCCCTTAAGCACGTGAGGAATGTTGTTTCAGAAGAGCCCAGAGAATAAACTTCCTGCGACGCAGGGCCAGACCTTCTTGCGAAGGAGGAGGCTCACCTGGACAGCCTGGTGGGTCGGTTACACACTGCTGGCCGCGATTGCGGTCGCAGTCGGCTGCGCTATCGGACCTGTGCCAATATCTCCTCTGAAAGTCGCCAAGATCATCCTTTCCCACCTTGGGTTTGGCCAATGGGCACCCGATTGGTCTGCCGTGCAGCAGACAATAGTCCTGAGAATCCGCGTCCCACGCGTTATGACTGGTTTTGTCGTTGGCGCCTCGCTTGGCGTTGTCGGCACGGCCTTTCAGTGCATCCTCCGCAATCCGCTGGCAGACCCGTTCATCTTGGGCGTCTCAAGCGGCGCGGCACTGGGCGCCTCAATCGCCATTGTTCTGGGGATTACTATTCCTTTCCTGCCAGGCGCGAGCCTGCCGTTGATTGCTTTTTTCGGGGCTATGCTTGCGACGGTCTTCATCTACCGAATAGCAATCGTTCACGGCACGATAAACCCACACACGCTGATCCTCTGCGGCGTCATCCTAAACTCGTTCCTATCCGCAGTCATGATGATGATCTACTCGGCCGCAAGTCCCTACAGGGTCCACTCACTGCTGCTGTGGCTGATGGGCGACCTCGAAAGCACTGGTGAATGGCGAGCCGTCCCACTTATTATCATGGTGGCGGGCGGCCTCTGGGTCTCAACGTTTGCAAAGAAAATGAACGCGATGTCGCTGGGCGACGAGGCCGCATTTGCGCTAGGTGTGGAGGTTTCACGTGCCAAACAGGCGATATTCTTGATCTGTGCAATCGTCGTTGGCTCGGCCGTCTCGACAAGCGGAATGATAGGATTTGTAGGCCTGGTAGCGCCTCATTTGTGCCGAACTCTTGTTACGGCCGACCACAGGTTCGTGCTGCCTGCCTCAGCGCTTGTTGGGGGGACGCTCGTCGTCTTCGCGGACTCCTTTGGCAGATGGGTTCTGTCCCCAGCGGAGGTCCCAGTCGGCGCTGTAACCGCTCTAATAGGCGCCCCGTTCTTCATTTATGTTCTTAGAAGACGCTCGAAGATCGTCTGGTCAGAGTGAAATGAGTCAAGGGCCAGCAGGGACAGGTCAAAGGTCAGGAAACGAACACGGGGAGTCAGAACGGCCCGTGCGACAGGCGGTCATTGCAGCGGCCGGACTAGGCTTCTTATACCAAGCGTCAGGATTTGCGCTGGGGCCACTGGATGTCTCGCTGGCGGCCGGTGAGATACTTGGGATTGTGGGGCCGAATGGGGCAGGCAAGACTACTCTCTTGCGGCTACTGAACGGCTTTTTGCGACCTCATTCTGGCCTCATCGCGCTGAACGGAGAGCGCCTGACTGCGCTCAAAGCACGGACGATCGCTCGCTCTATTGCGTTTGTGCCGCATCAGGCCCCAACGACGTTCCCCTATCGAGCACTCGAGATCGTCTTGATGGGACGCTTGCCGCACCTCGCACCTCTTCGCTCCGAAAAGGCAAGCGATGAACAAGTCGCAAGGCGCGCGATGATGGACACAGACACCGCACATCTCGCTGATAGGTATTTCGGCGAGCTTTCTGGGGGCGAGAGACAGCGGGTTATGATAGCAATGGCATTGGCTCAGCAGCCGAGGGTCCTGCTGCTTGACGAGCCAACCAGCCACCTTGACATCAAACATGTCGCGAGCGTCTTCGATGTTCTCATGTCTCTGGCCAAGGACCACGGTCTCGCAGTCGCAGCTGTGCTCCACGATCTCAACCTGGCCTCAGGGTATTGCGACCGGCTTCTAATGATGGCGTCCGGCAAGGCCGAGGCGCTCGGCAGACCTTCAGATGTTCTCTCGGTTCAGAACATCAAGCGCGTTTTCGAGACGGAGGTTACTGTGGTCAGAAACCAATCGACCGGCACCCCGTTCGTGTTCCCTGTCCGAAAAATGGGCTGATTCACCCTTCGTAGTGCTACTACGGAGAACGGGCACTCGCCAAGCTGTGATTGCCAATTACAGACGCCAGAACAATCTGCTATTGTCTCATCTACAAGTATTCTCGTGCTTGATATGGAGAAATCATGAAGTATGTATTCGGACCGGTTCCATCGAGGCGCTTAGGAATGTCGCTTGGAATCGATATGGTGCCATACAAGACCTGCACCTTCGACTGTATCTACTGCGAGTGCGGCCGGACTACGGTTCACGAGGCAGTCCGGCGCAGACATTTCGATTCGCTCTCCCCAGTCCTCGATGAGGTGTTGAGAATCATAAAGAGCGGCCGGCGTATCGACTACATCACACTGAGCGGCAGTGGCGAGCCGACTTTGAACGTCCAGTGCGGAGAGTTCATCCGCGAGGTCAAGAAGAAGACCGAGACAAGGGTCGCGGTCCTCACGAACGGCTCTATTCTGACGCAAGGCAACGTCTTCAACGAGCTCTTAGCCGCGGACTTGGTGGTGCCGTCGCTCGACGCAGCCAGGCAGAGCACTTTTGAGAGAGTCAACCGGCCAGTGAAAGGAATGTTGGTCAAGGACATTGCCGAGGCGACCGCGGAGTTCGTCAGAGCTTTTGCGGGCGAGGTCTGGCTCGAGGTTCTGCTCGTAGAAGGCCTCAACGACTCACAAGAAGACTTGGCCGCGCTGTCGGACGCCGTGATGCGCATCGACCCAGCACAGATTCAGGTTGGGACAGTGGAGCGGCCCGGGGCAGAGGACTGGGCGCGGCCGGTGTCCAACAAGAAACTGGAGGATTTCGTGGCCGGATTGGGGCCGAGGGCGGCGGTAATCGGTCAACCAAATAGAGATTTCGGCGTCTCAACTGGAAGGGATATTACCGCAGATGTCTTGGCGCTTGTCTTGCGTCGTCCTTGCACGATCGAGGATATAGAGAGCGCCGTAAGCGAGAAGAGGCCGGTGATTATAGGGAAGCTCCGCGAGCTTCAACAGGCCGGTAAGATCATCGAATACGTCCATAATGACAAGTCGTTCTACTCGAGCAAGAAACGATGAGACCTTAGCCCTTGTAGCTGCGTTGGCTGGTTGTGCCGATATGTCGGCAGCGCCAGCTCATTTGATTGGCCCAAAGGAGATACAGTCCTATGGCAGATGAACAAAGCCGGGACCGGCCCCCTCGCGTTCCGCACATGTTTGATCCCAAGTTCAATCTCAACACGCTTTGCCATTATGTCTCGCAGACAGCGCTTGCGACGATATTTGTCTTCTTCATGTTCCTTCTACTGCACGAGCTGGGCCAGCTAGCGATTGTGGCGGCGCTCGGCTCATCAGCCTTCATCGTTTTTGCCATGCCCGACAGGGAGCGCTCCAGGGCTCGCTACGTTGTTGGAGGGCACGTCTTCTGCCTTCTCACTGGCACGGTCCTGAGGCTGCTGACGCACGGTTGGCTCTTCAAACATACACAGACGAGCGCCGCGGTTGAGACCATAATTGCTTGCAGCCTCGCCGTTGGGTGTGCGATCTTCATAATGGTCGTAACGGACACAGAGCATCCTCCGGCCGCCGGGACGGCTGTGGGCACGGCCATCGCAGATTTCTCAGCCGAGGTTGCTGTAACCGTGGTCGTCGGGGCGATCATGCTATCGCTCGGGAAGTTCCTGCTCCGCCGGTGGCTGAAGAACTTAGTCTGAGGGGCTCTTTGTAGGCGCGACTGTGCACTTCTTGCCGGAACTCATTCTGACTATCCTCGCGAGAAGGATCAGAGTAGCCAGAGTAACTGCCGTGTCCGCAACGTTGAAGGCCGGCCAATGATATAGATGCTTGTAATGCAAGTCCACGAAGTCGATGACGGCCCCATAGGACATGCGGTCAATGAGGTTACCCACGGTTCCTCCAATGAGCAGCGAGACCGCAAACATAATCGAGCGTCGTTTCCCGCCATAATGGGCTGCGAACCAGGAGAACACAAAAACAGCAACGATCGCCCCGAAAGTTAGCAAGACTTTCTTGTAAGGGTGCCTGTTGCTAGAGAAAAAACCAAACGCTATCCCCTGGTTCATCGTATAGATTAAGTTCAAAAAACTATCTACAATCGACACCTGTTGTCCAAGCATGAGATGTGCTCGAATCCAGAGCTTGGTCGCCTGGTCAAGGACAACAACAATGCCAACTGTCGCTAGAAACAGCCACGACGACAGGCAATTCGCAAAAAAAACTCTCAAGCTGCCGTGAGCACGTGATTCCTCAGACAAAGACACCTCTTTGGTTTAGGTCCAATTAGCGAAAAGACACTAACCGGCGGCGCAAGCGAAGTCAATCTACGCTTTCGCAGGGCTTGACCCCTGGATTGTAGAGGCTGTCCAAAAAGTCGGTGTGGAGTCGTAGGGGCGGTGAATTATGGCCCAGCCTCCGAGGTCCACCTCCCTGTCTCCGGTTGGCAAATCATAAGGAGGGTGCGGCAAGCGGCAGCCTACACGACTGCTATGTCCTTCTGAAGCCAAAAGCAACGGCTGTCCGCCAAACCCTCACGGCACATCAATCTCAAAAGGGTTGCACATTCACGGCATCACTCTCATCTGCAATAAGAAGAGCAGGGCGAGAAGTGACTTCTGGGACAGCCTCTGTACTCTCGGGGCGGATTGCGCTTGGAGTCTTCTTGTGATTGCTTGTCAGCGGTCTCTAGAGATACTGACCAGAGACCGGCCGGCGCTTTGGAGCACCTAATCCCGTTGTTACGAGGTGTTATCGGCCAGCAACTGAAGAATCCTGGCGCAGATGAGCTGGATGCCCTTGCCGTCAACAGCTTCGCGAGCACGTCTAGACAGCTCGAGGCGAGTATCCCGGGATGTCTGCCATGCGGATAGAGTTGAGGCAAGATTCTGGGCGGATGTTTTCAAAAACAGGCCCGCATTGACAACAGCGCCTCTGAATGCGAGGTGCTCGGCATTCCGGAGCTGCGATTCGTTCTGGGAGATGACCAGGACTGGCAGCCCCACTGCTGCGGCCTCGAACATCGTTATTCCTCCAGAGACAATACAAGCGTCGGCCCTGGCGAAGAGCTCTGCGATGTTTTCTTGGCTCTCGCCGTAGTGCAGGGTTGTCCTATTGGCGTCAACTATCGCCTCAAGGCGGCGTCTGTTCTCTTCCGGGAACGCTGGGCCGAGCGCGACATCGATTGTAAGCCTCTTCAAGCTCAGGGCAGCGCTATATGCAGTGAACGTTGCGAAATTGGGGTCACTGCCACCCATAGATATAACGAGACGCTCGAGTGAATCCCTCACGACGAACCGGTCCCTCGCGTCAGCAAATACCGGCGCAAGAGCTGCGAATCGAGGGCCGAGTAGTGCGGTCGTGCTCGAGCCTTTGAACCTGCTCATTTCGCTTTCATTCTGGTTGGCGTCGATGATCATATCGACGCAGTTAGGCGCCATATCAGCAGCGCCGAACGCCACGATTGCGGGCTTGATGTGCCTTGCCTTGAACTGCTTAAGGTGATGGCAGAGGTCAGGTGGATAGTGAGGCCTGTCGATGACGACAAGCGAGATATTTGCATCTTCTATCAATGTGCTCAGGAGCGGGACGATTATCTCGTAGCTGGGGTTGTCTGGGAGTTTTTGAATTGAGTCGAACTTTTTCTTGAACGGCGCTAACACATCATCTTGGGAGCTAGTGAGTAGCGTCGAGTCTCCCTCGCACAGCTCCTTCAAGGCGCCCGCGATGAGCGCGGTTCTAAAGAGGTGTCCCAGCCCCATCTGTGCGCTGCCATCGGCCCAGAAAAGAGTATTCATATCAGCTGGATTATCGCATCCGGACAGAAAAAAAGAAGAGGCGCCAACCCGTGTGGGAGGCGCCTCTGGTGTTCTGTTTAGTTCCCGGTGGCTTTTCGCTGCCACTGGGAGGTTATCTAGTTGGTGTAATGGAACTCAGCTATGTCCAGTGAGATGAACGGCGTGAACTCGCCCGGCGGGGTGAGAGCTCCCGCAAACCAGTAGGTTCCGGTGCTGTTGATAGGAGGCGGACTGCACGGCAGGCCGAACGCCGCTATCGTAAACGGTGCTACGGACAGGTCACCTGGGAACACAAAGCTCGGTATCCAAGCTGTAATACCTGGGAGCCAGCTGGGTGCGCAGTCGATCGAGCCATTAGGCTCGATGATAGCGATATAGATATCAACTGCTACGGCCAGGCCAGGGTTGCTGCCGCCGATCTTCAGCTGAATTGTATCGCCAGCATGGTAGTCAGTTTTGTCAGTTTCAACCGAGATGCTGGGACCCGCCCCACCGCTGCACTCGTAGATGCCGAGTTTGGCGGCGATCAGCTTCAGCTTATTATCCGGGAGCTTCTCTTCCTGGAGCTCGCTAATGCCGAAGTCGATCTTGCCGTTGCCGTTGAAGTCGCTTGCAGGAACGAGAAGACCTGCGTAAGCGGTCTCAGCCTGGGCCCAATCGATAGCAAGGTATGTGCCGCGGCCGAACTGCTTCTGCCACTCAAGGGCGCCGGTCGCGCCGTTGCGGATCTCTACTCGATACTGGAGGTCAGTCGTACCGATAGCCTTGTAAACTTGAAGGATGAACTCGCCCACGCCGTCGCCGTCAAGGTCAACGCCGTTGCCGCGGATCGGGGCCGTGTAGCCAACAGGCTGCTCGTCGGTGTACTCTACTCTGAACTTCTCCGTATAGTTGCTCGTGGGGTCGAGGACGATCAGCCTATTGCTGTAGGTGGTCGTGCCTGACGTGAAGTAGTAGAGACACAGTTCCCGAACGCCATCGCCGTCAAGGTCGAAGACCTGGACAGACATGAGCTCCTCATCAGGGTCATGAGTGAAGCGATTCACAAACGTTCCGCCCTGATACTCCGCGATGTAGCAGCTGCGCTCGGCCGGCTGGAATCCTCCGTCCGCTCTCTCTTCCCATTTGATGCTGTAATAGAGGAGATCGGGGTTGCCGTCCATGTCTAGGTCGTGGCCGCCAAGACCATCTTCCCAGAATATAGCACCGTAGGTTGACGAGTCGTCAAGCAGGTCCTCGCCGTAGCTGAAGAGCTCCGCCTGAGTGTCGCCGTTGATGACCTTGGTGTTATAGGCGCTCCGCAAGCTGTCATGGGTTCTTATGAGCATCTCTGGCGAGCCATCTCCGTTTAGGTCGCAGACCTGGTCTGGCAGGATAAGGACCTGGTCAAAATACCAGCTCTTGGCCTTGATCATGCGGTCTGTGCCGGCATCATAGTCATAAAGCTTCAGCTCACCTGAAGTCTGATAGGGGTCATCGATCTCGCTCAGTAGGACCTCGTAGTCGCCGTCAAAATCGTAATCGACCTGCTGCATGGCTCTGGTCTGATTGCTGCCTTCGGACTTCCACAGAAGCTCGTAGTTATTGACAGCGGTCGCCCTGTATAGATACGAGTCGTAGGACCTAAACCAGTCGCCGAGAAGCAGAAGATCGGGGTTCGCATCGTTGTCAAACTTCAGATACGGACTCGTCAGGCCGACTATTTCCATGCCTAGTGCGGTCTCAAAGTCGAACTCGCTTACCGAGGACCCAGTCTCATAGACCTCGACCAAGGATGTGATGGACTCTTGGGTCAGCTCGCTATCCTCGTCGCTCCGACCGGTAAAGACTATCTCTGTCTTGCCATCGCCATCCATGTCGGCATGAGACAGATACAGAGGAGCAACATCGATGCCAGAAAGTGTCCAGAATGGGTTGAAATCAGCCCCATAGAACGCCACATCGGTTGTTGTTAGGTCTGTATAGTAGGTGTCGCTGCTCCTGACGATGAGAAAGTCGGGATGCCCATCCCCATTGATGTCCCTCAGAAAAGACATAAACATGTTCTCCCACTCTGGAGTGCCGTCCTCGTTCTCGTCGGCGGCCATCCAGCCAGTAGTGAACACTTCATTGTATTCCTGGGCGAACGCAAGCCCGCTCAGGACAAACAGCACTGTGAGGCTAATTAGTAAGCTATTCCTCATCTTGACTGCCCTTCTCCCTTCATAAGTTTTGTTAGTGTTCTTCTTTGCTTGGTGCCCAATAGGCTCATGTGTTGGTTCTCACCTCTACAAGTTCACTTTATGTTAAATGGTCTATTACCTTTAATGCACTAGCTAGCGCAAGCATTTTAGTCGGCGACTTTCTTAAGTCAAGAGGGAAAATAACCCTCAACAATCGGGCAGTTCGGGAATTGACGCGCTTGAGGCGCACCCGTTTTGAGACCTAGCGCGTTGACCTGCGCTATTGCCTTACGCGGTCTCTGCGCTCAGGGCGCCCTGAGTTCCGTATCGACACCGCGTCCTTTAAGCGAGGCAGTATATGACCTCAGCTGGGCAAGATACCCTTTGTTAGCCTTTCTCCATCTGTTCAGGAAATACCTTGCGGCAAGCCCCTTAATTCCGTTGGCAAGAGAATAGAAGTCGCGCCAGAGCTTTAGCACGTCCCGCTGCAACTTGAGCGGAGAGAAGTTGGCCGGTCGGAACACAACGTGTGCGCCGTCGTAGTGTCTGAAGTCGTGATCGAATATCCGGCCCTCGCTCGTGAGGTCGCTGGCTACCCGCGTCCCCGGGAACGGCGCCAGAATCGAGAACTGTGCGTAGCGCAGGCGCATTGTTTTACAGAACCGCAATGTCTCCTTTGTTGTCTTGATGTTGTCGCTGTCCGCGCCGATTATGAACATCCCGCAGATGCTTATCTTGTGCTCGTTGAGCCGCCTCACCGATTCGATGACCTCCTCCACCCTCAATTGCTTGTTGTATCTGTCCAGCGAGTCCTGCGTTACCGCCTCAAACCCGATGAACAGCTCCCTGCAATTGGTCGCTGAGATGAGGTCAAGCAGTTCTGGGTCCGTTGCGATCTCCGCGCGCGACTGTGCCACCCAGGACACATTTAGTTGCCTGCGGGATATTTCCGTCAGAAGCCTTTTGGTCCATTGTCTGTTGGCAGCGAAATTATCGTCGCCGAAGAAGAGGTTCCTGTAGCCCTGTTTGTATCTCAGCTCTATCTCTTCCGTGACTGATTCAACTGACCTAAACCTAACTTTTCTACCATACACCTTGGTTACGCAGCAGAAACTACAGTCATAAGGACACCCTCGCGACGCGGATATCGTCGCATACTTGAGCGATTTTCGTAGGTCCGGCTCTAGCTCGTAATCGGGAAACGGCAGTGTATCGAGGTCTTCAATCAATCCCCCTCTGACTATGTGCCCATCGAAGTCAGGGCGCACAGCATCAAGGACAGCGTTCTCCCCCTCTCCCGTCAGGACCACATCCGCGTGCTCAGCCGCCTCGTCAGGCAGTAGTGAGGAATGAATGCCGCCGAGTATAATCTTTGTATTTGGGCTTGCCTTCTTTACAGCGCGAGCTATCTCATAAGCACGGTCAGCTGTAGGAGTCATGGTTGACACCCCGACCACATCGGCTGATATGAGCTCGGGCGCCAGTCTCCCATTTTTACGAGAGAGAACGGGCTTTGTGGCCTCCGATAGGACTGTTACGTCGTGGCCTGCTCGCTTTAGCGTCGTCGCAACGTAAAGCAGACCGATCAAAGGGATACGAACAAACTGATAAGCATTGAACTCCGCCGCTGGCTCAACAAGGACTATCTTTTGCGGGCGGTTCGTCACGTCTAAACACCTCTTTCAGAGCGAGTTTTATTTATCCAAAACGTCAATTAAGCAGAATACTATAAGTGAAACAAACCAGCCTGACAACATTATAGCACGAGGAGTCTTCGTAATCGTGCCCGGGCCTGCTCAACTGACGGCGTTCTTCCTGCATCCCCGCGAGGGGATGAACGTGAGAAGGGGCTATGGTCAATGGGTATGGAGTAGTGTAGGGATAGATGTGTTTGGGTATTTGTGGACGGGCTGTTCGACCCCCTTTTAAGATCGCGAGGATACCGACGTGAACGCGTTCCGTGGGTTGCACCCACGGCTACTATTGTGGCCCCCCTTCGGGGAACCGAAACACAGCATCACGTCAATCCTAATTCCACTTTTGTTCTTGACCAAAACCAACCCCCGGAGCCAACAACACAACACTCCTTAATCAAAGAATACGAAAACTCCTGCATACATAGCACGGCCATTGCCCTGGATGCAATTTGGTTCACACTCTCAAGAAGCGGTGGATTGATGAGCATCAGTGTGGCACGACACCGCCTTGGCTGGCGTTATCTACTTAGTTCACGTTCGAGACCAGACCCATTACCAGCTCGATGAGGTCTTTGGGGATTTGATGGGCTGGGTTGACAAGGCGCTCAACTGGTGGCAGTTTCCGCCGGTCAAAGTGAGGCTACGGATATTAACTAAGTGGCTATAACGATGGGTAAGGCCGAGAAAGAAGTCCGCCCGTGGGGGGGGTTCGAGGTGCTGCATGGGGAGGCCGGATTCAAGGTCAAGCGCATTGAGGTTACCCCCGGCGAACGCATAAGCCTTCAACTGCACCGCCATAGATCGGAGCACTGGTTCGTAGTTTTGGGCGAGGGTTTGGCCACCGTGGGTAATCAGGAAACAGCCATCAGCCCCGGCGCCTCACTCGATATAGGCCGCAACGTGAGGCACCGGATCGAAAACACCGGCCAGTGTCCTCTTGTTT
>DATLAJ010000080.1 GCA_035527515.1 bacterium | reverse complement strand
GGTTCAGGATGCGCCCCAGGAACGACCCCGCGGCGTCGTGTGCCGGCACTGCGGCTGCCGGCAGCTGCCCGTCTACTACACACGCTCCCGGCCGGACGGCGTCATCATGAGGAGGAAGTGCAGGAATTCCGGGAGGCTGATAACGACGCGCGAGAGGCCGGCGTGACTGGCACCTGAGTTGAGCGCAACGCACAGCCGCTCCATTGAAGTGCAAAAAAGCTGCCAAAAAGTGTTTGACATGCAGAAACCATTATTGTATGATAACGCGCCGGTAGCGTTATTCCGGCCAAGAGGGAGGCCGCCGCTTCATGACCACCTGACGAAGGCCAAGGCGACTCGCGAGAAAGAGCTGGCCGACGGCTGGGGGCGTGCCCGGATGCCGTACGCGCTGGCGAAGAAGTATCCGAACGCAGCGGGCGAATGGCGGTGGCAATGGGTCTTCCCTCAGGAGCGGCGCCGGGTGCATGCGCCCAGCGGAGAACAGGGACGGCACCACGTTCACGAATCGATCCTCCAGAAGGCAGTGCGGGGCGCCGTATGTGCGGCCGGCCTGACCAAGCGCGCCACGAGCGACACGTTTCGACATTCCTTCGCCACGCATCTGCTCGATGACGGCTACGACATTCGTACGGTCCAGGAACTCCTCGGTGATAAGGACGTCAAGACCACGATGATTTATACGCATGTTCTGAACCGTGGCGGCAAGGGGGTCAAGAGCCCGGAGGATGCCCTTTGAGGCTTGAGAGGGGCGCGTGTTATACAGAAACCATATAACACGCGCCGGAGCGGCTGCTGAGCAGCTTAAGTCACGCACCGGCAAGAGCTTACGCTTGCTCCGCGTCATGCGTGTTATGCGGCTCAAACGCCGCCTATAGGTGTTATCGAGAAACCATGTAAGACGTAGTTGGGCCTGAGAAAGGAGGATTGAGATGACAACAATGGACTGGCTTCCCCTTTGGGACGGCACGGGTCTCGGCAAATGGTATATCGACGGCCCGGGCACGGTTGAGCTGGATGGCGACGTTCTCGTCCTGACAACGGATGGGAAGAAAGCTGAGGTGGGCGGTGAGTCGTGGGACAACTACGTCCTCAGTGCAGACGTGATGTTCGGGACGTGGGGAGAAGACGAGTTGTGTAACCTGCAACTCACGGGTCAGGGCACCTGTTACTACTGCATTCTTGAACCGGGGCTCTTGCGACTGCAGTACATTGATCCCGAGAAAGGCGGCCGAGCGGAACTGGGGCAGGCCGAGGTTGCGTTCGAAGCAGGAACTTGGATTGAGTTTCAGATGAAGGCTGAGAACAATGTCGTCACCGGTATCATCAATGGCGACGAAGTCCTCTCTCACGAGTGCCCCAGAGGGACCAAGGGCTTTGCTGGGTTTCTCGCCAATCCTGGTAAGAATGGCGAGATTCGTATCAGAAATATCCGAATCAGGTTCCTCAGTGCCACGGATGAACAACTTCGTGAGTACAAAACGGATGCACTCACAAACTGGCTCCGGTTGAAGGAAAATGAGAAAAAGGCCCAACCAGGCAATTCAGCCGACTCGTAAACTCGCGGCTGATTGCAGACGTTAGGCCGTCGAAGGATTGAGAATCATGGACACACGGAAGTTCTACGACATCACTCACCGTGAACATGTGATATGCAATCCCACGAGCGAGGGAAAACTGACGCATCTCGTGGAACTTCTGCGCCTCCCGACTAACGCGCAGGTGGTTGACATTGCGTGTGGTAAGGGCGAATTCCTGATTCGCTTGGCGGAAGCCTATGGCGCTCGTGGGATGGGCATCGACATTTCTCCTTTCTTCATCGCCGAAGCAGAGAGAAGGCTCAAGGCGCGGGCACCGAGTGCTGGCATCACCTTCACTCAGATGAATGGTGCGGATTTCAAGTCAGACGAGCCGCACAGCTTAGATCTGGCGTCATGTATCGGTGCTAGTTGGGCCTTCGGGGGGCATGCTAATACTCTCGAAGCGCTGATCAGCATGGTGAGGCCCGGCGGCTGGGTGATCGTGGGAGAGCCATACTGGCAGCAGGAACCGTCAGGGGATTACCTAGAGGCATCCGGGTGCGCGCGAGAGGACTTCGGGAGCCACTCCTCGAATGCAGAAGCCGGAGAGCGGCAAGGAACGGAGCTCGTTCACACCATCGTGAGCAGCAAGGACGACTGGGACAGGTATGAGGGCCTCCAATGGTACGCGACATCCGAGTACGTTCGCACCCATCCAGATGATCCGGACTTGGCGCAGGTGGTTAAGCGCGTGAGCAAGGCGAGGGCGGCATACCTGCGTTGGGGGCGCGACACGCTTGGTTGGGCGATCTACATGTTCAGATCGCGCTCTGCGGCCTAACAAACGGATGAACGCGAGCCGGAACAGGCCGGCTGGCTCGCTTCGCTCGGTCACGTTTACTGCCGGCCGCGTTATCCGAGACGTTATGTCCTCGGAGAACATGGAGCACAACCATGAGAGCACACCTGACGAGCAGAGCCCTTCTGGCCGTTGTTGTCTTCTGGAGTGTCGCCGTCTGGCCAACGAGAGCGGGAGATCCGGAAGTCGAGAGTCCGGTTGTGACACCGGCCAATGCCGAGACTGAGATGATCACGGCCCTTGAGCAGGTTGTGGGAGTGCGCGAGCGACAACTTGCGTCACTGGAACTGCTGGCCCAAGCCGGACGCGCCAGCGCTGACACAGTGGACGGCGCGACGGTCGATCTATGGCGCGCAAGGAACCGGCTTGCGGAGGCCCGCCGACAACCGGATGCCGTGATCGAGGGGCTCCGGAAGATACTGGCGATCAAAGAAGAAACCCACCGTCGTCTGCTACTGAGGTCGGAAGCTGGGAGGATCGGTCCTTCAGACCTGGAGGTCGCCAGGTTGCAGGCGCTGGATGCGCGAGTTGATCTCTGTAGAGCGGTCATGCAAACATCGCGGACTCCTTGAGAGCCTGAACATAACCAGCCCCTTGCAGCGGACTTCGCTATGCTCGCCGCTGAAGGGCACGTTAGATGCCGGTGTTCGATGCCGGGGTCTGCCTTCTCTTATTCCTCATTCTTCATTCTTCATTCTTCATTCCTCATTCTTCCTTCGTCTCCGCCTACCGTCCGTATTTCCCCATCAACTCTCCTTCTCCGAGGATGTGCCCGTTTATTGCTTCGAGAAGTTGGGTCTTGTGGGCGCCCTGGGGGAC
>DATLAJ010000079.1 GCA_035527515.1 bacterium | reverse complement strand
TAGAGACAACCAAATGCGAAAAATAGCCCTGATATGCGGCAAGGAGCTCAGGGCATACTTCGGCGCCATGATCGGTTACATCATCCTCTCGGCATTCCTGGCCGTGTCCGGCGTGGCCTTCTTCTACTGGGTCAATCAGTTCAGGACGTCAAGCATGAGGCCAGTGTTCCAGATCATCTGCGTTGTGCTTCTCTTAACCTCGCCCGCGGTAACCATGCGGCTTCTCGCCGGGGAGTTCGCCTCGGGCACGTCCGATCTGCTGCTGGCGTCACCGATCACACCACTACAGATCGTCCTGGGCAAGTTCCTTTTCTGCGTGTGTATGGTGATCATCATGTTGCTGTGCACTTGCGATCTCCCGCTGCTGGTTCTGCATTATGGAACCCCGGATATGGGCGCGGTTTGGGCGGGCTATCTCGGCCTGTTTCTGGCCGGGGCGTTCTTCTGCTCCGTCGGTCTTTTCGCCTCTTCCCTAACCAGAAACGCCGCAGTGGCGAGCGTGACCGGCGTTGGGATTCTCCTCGCTCTTTTACTGCTTCCTGGCGGCAAGACGTTCCCCCTTGCCGCTGCGCTCTCCCCCTTTGCCCACTTCGCCGGCTTCGCTAAGGGAGTTCTGGACACGTCAGACCTTGCCTATTTCGTGCTTGGCATCTTTTTTTTCCTCTTTTTAACAGCCAGAATCCTGCGACTTAGACAGCAAATATGACGGCCGGAAGAACACTCAGAGCGCTTGGTAGGGTCTCGCCCGCCCTTGCGGTCCTCTGCGGATTCGTGGCCCTCATGATCTACCTGTTTTTCCTTCAATTCGTGTTCTCAGCAAAGCTCTACCTCGGGGCAGCTTGCGTCTTCGCCGGACTGTGGGCCTTGTCGAGGCGCGAGTCGATCGAAAGGTCCTTCAAAAAAGTCCTGGCAGCAGGGGCCCTGTCCTTCGCGCTGGACGTAGCTTCGGCCGCAGCGATCGTGGTGCTCAGCTTCTACATCTTCAACCAGCACAAAAGGGTTCTCGACCTTACTGTCAATGATAGTTTCACGCTCTCCCGATTCTCACAGAGCATGATCGCCAAGCTCGACAGAGACATCGAGATGATTGGTTTCCTGCGGGCGAACGACCCACGCATCACGCAAGCTAAGGACCTCCTTTCTCAATATGACATCGCATCTGATCTAATCAAAACACGCATCATCGACCCGGAGCTCAGCCCCACGGAGACGGCGCGCTACGGTCGGGATGTTCAGGGCAAGATCATGGTTCGGGGTGGGACTAACGAGGAATGGTCAAGCTCTTGGCAGGAACAGTCAGTTACAGGTCTGATTGTTCGCGCAACGAGCGACTCTCGGCCGGGGATATACTTCCTTTCGGGACACGGTGAGCGATCGGTCTTGGGCTCAGCTCCGACGGACCTATCCCAGGCCGCCCAGTATTTGCGGTTCGACGGCTTCGAGGTAGCTCGGCTTGACCTCACGTCCGGGCAGCGCGTCCCTACCAATGCGTCGGTTGTGGTCTTGGCCGCTCCCACGGCGAACTTTCTGCCGACTGAGTCCGAGTCGCTAGAAGACTACCTTTCACATGGCGGTAGGATGTTGTTCCTTCTCGAGCCTGACATGCCCGACGGGGTTTCGCAATTGCTCGCACAGCTAGGGCTACGGACGCTTGGCGGTGAGGTAATAGACCCAGCGAGCAATGTCTTTCACGACCCTCGCACGCCGGCAGTTACAGGGACCGGCAAGCTAGGGCATCCGATCGCGACTGGCCTTGCGGGGGTATTCTTCCCCGGCGCCTCGCCAATAGCTCCGCTCAAGACACGTTCGCCAGATGTGGACGTCAGGGGCATCCTTCTTTCAAGCCCCGCCTCTTACGTCATGTCGGAGGACAGCGATCGAGGCTCGGAGCCAATTCTTGGCCCGTTCTACCTGGCCGTCTCAGCTGAGGCGCCAGCCAACGCTCTTGGACTCGCAAGTAAGAAGGAGGGTCGCAACTCAACGGCCGAAGGACGCGGGGCGCCGGGTCTTCCGTCGCACCCGGGGCTTCTGAAAGGGATGCGCAGGGCGAAGAAGATAGCGGGGGGCAAATACGCCCGGATCGTTGCGATAGCGGACGTTGATTTTGCGGCCAACAGGTTCATCGACCAGTTTGGGAATGCGCAGCTGGTTCTTTCTGCGGTCAAATGGTTGTCTCAGAGCGATGAGATCGTGTCGATCCCCCATAAGGGTAGGCGTTTGGGGCGGATGGTTCTGACGAGCATTGACCTGAACGTCATCAAGTTTATCTCAATCGTCCTGCTCCCTCTGTCTGTGGCGGCGGCCGGTGCGATTGTCTGGTATAGAAAGAGGTAGCGCGCTTTCGAGAGACAATGGCGAGCGACGATTACAGGCGCGTGGTTCTCGCTGTCTGGGCGATTCATGGCTCTTGACAGCTCAACAGAACCATCTCTGCGACACGACAAGTAGATCGAGTAGCTCGCTGGGTACAGGCAGCACATCGCAAGATTCGGCACGGATTGCGCTTGACACAGATACTTTAAGGGTGTTATTTGTGCGGCCGCCTCGCGTATGTTGACTGGGCGAGACTGCACAGTAAGAGAACATTTAGCAGAAGAGGATTCATCTGTCATGAGTGTGCGTGAAGTTGATGAGATCATCCGGGACTATGATTGTCAGAAATCGTCACTTATCGCGATATTACAGGATATTCAAGCCGAATACAGGCACCTACCTGAGGATGCGATTCGGAGTGTATCCCAGATGCTGGATGTCCCATTATCGGAAGTCTATTCCGTAGCAACGTTTTTCACATCGTTCAGCCTTCAACCTCGGAAACGACCGATCTGGGTGTGCACCGGGACGGCCTGCCACGTTCGAGGGGCCGGCCGGATACTTGAAGAGATACAACGTAGGGTTGAAGGGTCTGAAGAACTAAAGGAAGAGTTTTCTGTTGAGACAGTGCACTGCCTTGGGGCTTGTGCGCTTGCGCCTGTTCTGGTTGTTGATGACGAGTATCATGGGCGCATGAGCATCGGGAAGGTGAATGAGATCTTCCCTCAGGATGCGGCCAAATGACGGCTCAAGACCTCTCGTGCGCCTAGAAGACATAGTTGACGCAATAGGTGCTAGCGTTCTTGTCGGAGATAAGTCCCTGCTACAGAGGGAGATAACGACCGCTAGTGCGTGCGACTTGATGAGCGATGTGCTGGCTTTCGCCAAGTCCGGCATACTCTTAATCACTGGATTGACTAACTCGCAAGTGGTTCGCACGGCAGTGATAGCGGACCTTTCAGGGGTGATCATAGTTCGGGGCAAACAGCCAGAGACCGCTACGATCGAGCTTGCGAGAAAAATGCACGTGCCGTTGCTGGGCACTTCCATGCACATGTTCGAGACTTGCTCTGAGCTAGCGAAGATTGGGATCATGGGGACATGTTATGACACTTTTTGAACCCGCTGGATGAAAGACAATATTGTCTTCAGTCAAGGATTTGAGATACAGGGTGGAGACTTCGTCAGGGCCGGTGAGGCTTCCTGTCAGATTGTGGAAGCCCTCAGGGAATTAGCGTTTCCGCCGGGGGTTGTTCGCCGGGCGGGCATCGCGGCTTATGAAGCGGAGATGAACATGGTTTTGTATGCCGAACGCGGCACGCTGGCCATGACTGTTACGCCGGATGCAATAATGATCTTCGCTGATGACCATGGACAAGGCATCCCGGATGTCGAGCTAGCGATGCAGAATGGCTACTCCACCGCAACGCCGGAGATAAGAGAAATGGGCTTTGGAGCCGGCATGGGCCTTTCAAATATAAAGAAGAACAGTGATAAAATGCAGATAACCTCCACCGTGGGCAAAGGAACAAAGGTCCATATAGTCATCGAGGCCAATGGTGCCAGGTCCAACAGCTAAGGACATCCACCACGCGCTCAGGATTGATGAGTCGCGCTGCAACGGATGCGTGGAGTGCATAAAAGCATGTCCCGCCAAGGCCATTCGTGTTAGAGGAGGAGTTGCCCGGGTTCTGCCAGAAAGATGTATCGACTGCGGCGAGTGCTTTCGTGTCTGCCCTCGCCGAGCGATCATCCCGGTTACGACAACATATATGGACCTGACTAGGTTCAAATACAAAGTCGTCCTCCCGTCACCGGCGCTTTACTCACAGTTTGGCCCGAACACGATGCCGGAGAGCGTTCTGGGAGCTTTGTTGGAGCTTGGTTTCGACCATGCTTACGACAAGGCCTTCACATGCGAGCTTGTTTTTTCAGACGTGAAGAAATTCATCGAAGAGAACTACTCTGGTGACCCTTTTATTTCTCCCGTGTGCCCGGCTGTTACCAGGCTAATTCAGCTTATGTTTCCAGATTTGACGGAGCTGATTCTGCCTTTTAGGGCGCCTCGAGAGATAGCAGCGAAGGCAATCAAGTTTGACGTCCACAAGAGGCTCGGTATCGAGGAGAGCGAAATAGGCGTCATACACATCACACCTTGTCTTGCCAAGCTGGCGGCTATGGCCAACCCACCAACCGAGGAGAGGTCTTTCCTCGATGGCGCTCTTGGCATCTCGGAGGTTTATGGGTCGTTGCTCGGCGCCTTGAAGGATTCTAAAACCGAAAAGAGAGACCAACCTCTGCATAGGTCATCTGGAGCTGGCATCAATTTTGGCAGGAGTGGCGGCGAGGTCGCCGCGCTCGGGATTGAGGCGAGTCTAGCCGTCTCCGGTGTCAAGGAGACGTTCAACATTCTAAAAGCTGTCGAGCGAGGCAAGCTTAAGGACATCAAGTATCTGGAATGTCAGATTTGCCCTGGTGGTTGCATAGGCGGCCCGCTGACTGTCCAAAACCGCTACATCGCCAGCAATACGATCAGCTCGTTCATCAAGCTATTTGGCCGCAAGCTGAAAGTAGAGGAGATGACGGACCTTGAGGAATACGAGAGGAACTACTTCAGGCTTGCCAGTAAAATCCGCCCCCAAGCCATTCCGGCCTTGGACAGCGATACCTCGCTCGCTATTGGCAAGATGAGGCTCAGGGAGCAGATTGCTCGGAGTCTTCCGGGCAAGAACTGTGCTGCATGTGGCGCACCAGACTGCAAAACGCTGGCGGACGATATTGTTCGGGGACATGCCAGTATTGAGGACTGTATCTTCCTAAAGTCAGGGCCGGCTGGCGGCCGTATCGCGGAACTAAAGAGGACTCGGAAGAGATGAGACTTTCAGAAATCATTGAAGAGCTTGGGCTTCAGCCTCGCACAAAGAGCTGCGACCTCGATTGCGAGGTAAGAGGATGTTACACCGGTGACATTCTCAGCGACGTAATGGCTAACTCAGCCGAGGGATACATCTGGCTGACGATTCACATACACCCCAACATAACTGCCGTCGCGGAGTTCAAGGGACTCTCTGGCGTCATAGTGGTCAACGGGAGGGTCCCCGAGCCGGAGACGCTCAAGAAGGCTGAGGAACATAAGATACCAATACTCACGACGGGGCTCTCGTCCTATGAGATTGCGGGCAAGCTATATTTGATGGGGCTGAAGCGCGCGGCGAAATGATGCGGCTTCGCGCTGACCTTCACATCCATACCTGTCTCTCGCCTTGTGCCGACGATCTGATGACGCCCAAAACGATAGTCAAGCGGGCACTTGATCGAGGGCTCGGACTGATCGCCATCACTGATCACAATTCCACCCAAAACGTTGAGGCAACGATCGCTGCTGCCGAAGCTCTGCCGCTATCTGTGCTGCCAGGCATTGAGATAACCACGGAGGAGGAGGTTCATCTGCTTGGGCTGTTCGACAGCTGCCAATCCGCACTGGCTATTCAGGAGATCGTTTATGAGCATCTAACGCCCGGCAAGAACGATGAGAAGTTGTTCGGGTATCAGTATGTCGTTGACAAGGACGACTATGTGATTGAGGAGAACAAGAGGCTGCTGATAGGGGCTACGAACCTGGCCGTTGATCGCGTTGCCTCGTCCATTCATGCTTTGGGCGGCTTGTGTATCGCAGCACACATACAAAGGGAACGTTTCGGCCTGCTGTATCAGCTAGGCTTCATACCTGAGAACCTGGCGATCGATGCGGTCGAGATAACGAGTGACGTCTCGCTTCTCCAGGTTGCCAAGAGGTTTGGCTGTTCCATTGACTTTCCGGTGGCTTATGACTCGGACGCCCATTATCCGGATGACATAGGCCGGATGACTACTACATTTGAGGTCGAGGCCCCGACCATTTCTGAGCTCAAGATGGCCCTTAAGGGTATCTCAGGTAGGAGGCTCATTAGCTGAGACTCTGCTGATGCTTGAACTCTCGATTCATGTGCTTGACATTGTTCAGAACTCTGTGGCGGCTGGGGCAACACGGATCGAGATACACGTCACGGAGGACCTCGAGAGGGACCTGATGACTATCGAGATCATCGACAACGGCAAAGCAATGGACAGCGAGATGCTGGGCAAGGTTACTGACCCGTTTATGACGACGAAGCAGGACAAAGAGGTCGGTCTGGGACTTGCGCTTATCTCCCAGGCAGCCAAAGAGACAGGAGGGGGCCTTGAGGTAGAGTCGGTTCCCGGCAGGGGCACCACGGTAACGGCGAGCTTTGTCCTAAGCAGCATCGACAGAATGCCTCTGGGGGATATGAAATCAACGATGCTCTCGCTGGTCTTCGGCGCACCTGGGATAGACTTCACATACGTGCACAAAAAAGGAGTTCAGACATGCACGTTCGACACAAGGGATGTGAGAAAGATGACAGGAGGCCAGCTCTTGAGCGACGCCAGAACCATTCGATTGATTCGGGAAATCCTTGAGAATCAGATAGATAGAATACGTGCTAAATAGATGGATAGAATGTAGTCGTCGGCCCTCCCGGAGAGCTATCCCTAGGGGAAGATGCGCCTCTGGTGTATGGCGTTAGCAACTCTCTTGATGGCGATCATGTAGGCGGCCATCCTCATATCCACCTTCTCCTTCTGCGCAAGCTCCCAAACGTCGTTGAAGGCCCCAACCATCAGTCGCTTGAGGTGATAGTTGATCTGGTCTAGGTCCCAGAAGAAGACCTGAATATCCTGCACCCACTCGAAGTAAGAGACTATGACGCCGCCGCTATTGGCAAGAATGTCCGGAACTACAATGGTCCCTTTCTCCCGTAGTATTTTTTCGGCATCCCCGCTAACAGGGCCGTTTGCGCCCTCAACTATGAACTTGGCCTTCACGTCCGCTACGTTCCTCTCGACTATCTGTCTCTCCAAGGCGCAGGGCAGAAGCACATCGACATCGAGATTGAGCAGTTCCTCGTTGGAAATACTGCTTGTCCCCTCGCTTTTGTACCCTTCGATGAGCTTGAATGTGTGTTTGTTGGCGTGCTCGATCATCTCCTTTATGTCTAGGCCCTTGGGATTGTAATATGCTCCGGTCACGTCGCTAACAGCAACAACTTTGCATCCCTTCTCGGCCAGAAGGTCTGCCGCCACCGAGCCAACATTCCCAAACCCCTGCACGGCCACGGTTGTTGTCGAGAGGCTTCGCTTGAACCTCTTGAGAAGCTCCAGCGTGGAGATCATGACGCCTCGACCAGTGGCGTCGCGCCTGCCAAGCGATCCGCCGAGGCTAACGGGTTTGCCGGTAACCATGTCCAGAACCGTCTGGCCCTGGAACATGCTGACAGTGTCCATCATCCACCCCATCGTGTCCTCGCTCGTCCCGACGTCGGGCGCCGGAATGTCCTTCTGCCGACCGATGATTGGCATAATCATCACCGTGTAGCGCCTCGTCAGACGAACCAGCTCCCTTAGCGACATCTTCGTCGGGTCACATCGAACAGCGCCCTTGGACCCGCCGTAAGGGATATTGACGACTGCGCACTTCCAGGTCATCAACATGGCCAGCGCCTTGACCTCGTCCAGAGTCACATCAGGATGATACCTGACCCCACCTTTACAAGGGCCCCTTGAGCTGGAGTGTTGAACTCGATACCCGGTGAAGACCTCTACGTGCCCGTCATCCCTCCTCACCGGTACCGCAACCGTGAGCTCGCGCTCCGGCTGTCTCATCAGCACGTAGCAGTTTGGGTCCAGATCGACCTTCTTTGCGGCATCGTCCAGATGCTGCAACGTTATTTCGAGAAAAGCCTTCGCCATCACATACTCCATGCTGGCCATAGGTTTGGGGTTCAACTCGAATGATTCAGTAACAAAGGTCCTTCTGAAGGATGCATGTTACTGCGCCTCCCAAACACCAACATCGAACTATAACAGGAAAAAATCGATCAACAAGAAAGTGTAGCAGGAACTTCAGGCCCAAAGTCAAGTTTGATGCGATGCGGTTGCTTCAATGAGCTGACGGATAATGCTTGAACAGCTGAGAGATAACGTATATATACAGTAACCCGTCAAATGTAACTGCGCAACTCAGAGTGTATTTAAGGAGCAAAGAAATGGCCAAACTGAAAATCCAGGACCTGAAGAGGATCAGAGACGAGTCAAAACGAACTGTCCTTCTCAGGGAGGGGACGGCAAGAGCCAAGGTGACTATCCACATGGGCACCTGCGGGATTGCGGCTGGTGCACGAGAGATCATGGACCAGGTCCTGCGCCTCGTTGAGAAGCACAACGTGCAGGACGTTATGATTACTTCGTCGGGATGCGCTGGCATGTGCAGCCACGAGCCCATGATGACGGTCGAATACCGGTACACAGCGCCCGTCAAATACATTGATCTAAACAAAGAAAAGGTAACCAAGATATTCGAGGAGCATGTTCTAAACGGCGAGCCTGTCCCAGAATATGCACTTGGCGTCGGCTCCGAATCGATGTATTAAGTCCGACGCGCTGAACGTCAAGCGATGAAAGCATTCTTGTCTTGAGATTTAGAAGAGGAAGAGAACATTGAAACCTGAGAGAACACATATCCTTGTGTGCACGGGCACTGGCTGTGTCTCGGCCGGTGCCTTCGACATTATGGAGGCGCTCAAAACCGAGATTAAGAAGCATAACTTGCAGGAAGAGATCGCGGTCGTCCCTACTGGATGCAACGGTTTCTGCGAGAACGGTCCTCTGGTTCTGTTCGAGCCTGAAGGGATTTTTTACCGGCGTCTGAGTGTTCAGGACATACCTTTTCTTGTGGAGGAGCACTGCCTGAAGGGTCGGCCGGTGCCGAGTTTGATGTACACGCCGCCCAAGGAGAAGTCGCCGATCCCCGCCATGAAGGACATCGAGTTCTTCAAGCACCAGAGGCTGGTTGTTCTGCGTAACCGGGGTAGGATCAACCCGGAGAGAATCGAGGACTACATAGCGTTTGACGGTTATATGGGGCTTGCCAAGGCACTAGAGATGAGCCCGGAGGAGATAATCAGGCAGGTAAAGGTCTCTGGCCTGAGGGGGCGCGGCGGTGCTGGCTTCCCGACAGGGACAAAATGGCAAGTTTGCAGAGAGCAACCCAGG
>DATLAJ010000078.1 GCA_035527515.1 bacterium | reverse complement strand
TTGGGGTCTTCGTGGGGGCCATCATCAGTTTCGCTGAATAACAATACCATTGCGGGGAACGCGGCGCTGGACCGTAGAGGAGGGGGAGTATTCTCAGACGGTTCCTCATTTGCCGCGATCAGCAACAGCATCGTCTGGTTCAACGGCCAGGACTTGTACAATTGCACTGCAACGTTTTCATGCTTCGAATCCGCCAGCGAGACGGATGGCAAGAACAACATTGCGAAGTACCCGCACTTCGTGGATCCCGAAGCGGGCGACTACCATCTGAAATCGTACTCCCCTTGCGTGCAGATGGGTAGGAATTCCGTAGTACCGGCTGGAAGTGCCGACGTCGACTACGATCCTCGCATTTTGTTCGGCACCGTGGACATCGGCGCCGACGAGGTGATTGCCATAAGCCCCGACACCGATGAGGACGGGTTGCCTGATGACTGGGAAATCGAGCACTTCGAGCCCCTCCTGCCTCCTGGCCACGAGCTCGATGAAACCGGATCCGGTGATTACGATGAAGATGGACTGACGAACCTGCAAGAATTCGTCATGGGCACCAGCCCCACTTTCGATGCCAGTGTCATCTACGTTGACGATGACGCAACCGGCTTCCAGGACGGCTCTCTGAGCTATCCGTTCGACAGCATCCAGAAGGGTGTGAACAGGTCAAGAGGCATTGTGTACGTTGCCGGCGGGACTTATGATGAGGAAGTGGTCGTTCGGGGCAAAGCCATCGAGATTCGCGGCGGCTACGACGTCGACTTTGAAGTGTGTGACCCCGACACCTACCCTAGCACCGTAAGGGCCTCGCACGCATCCCCGGCCTTGACTGGAAGAGCCTTCACCTTCGATGACTCCCCCTCCGGCTTGCTCACGGGTTTCGTGATAACCGAGGGAAACGCAAGCCTTGGCGGCGGCATCCTCTGCCGGGCATCCTCCCCCACCATAAGCCAGAATAGCATCCTTGAGAACCAAGCTACCGTGGGCGGCGGAATTTACCTGTGCGAAGGCTCCTCTGCAACCATAACCAACAACAGATTTGACTCCAATACCGCCAGAGATGGCGGCGCCATTGCCTGCGTGCAATCTGCGGCCAAGATCGAGAACAATGAGATTGGAAAGAGTTCACCCAACGAAGCCGATCGATGCGGGGGCGGCATCTACTGCCACGACTCGGGTGGAGTAACCATAACCGGCAACGAGATATGCTCAAATTGCGCCCGCTTCCAGGGAGGAGGGCTTGCGTTCTACAAGTGCAGGTTCCCCCTGCCTGCCTCCGCCTCCGAAGCACCCCTGCGAGCGAACGTGATCAAGGACAACCGCGCAGCCTCCGGCGGCGGCCTCGCGTTCGAATACTCCCTCAATCCCACCATGGTCTGGAACACTGTTGTCGCAAACACCGCCCTTGAGGGAGCCGGCATTTTCATGAGCTTCACGACTGGTGCCGGAACCACGGCAATGCCCGTGGCCGATATAGAGAACAACACGATTGCGGACAATGAAGCTGCGGACCCGTTCTGATGAAACTTGAGAGAGGAGTCAAGCCATGATCGGACGAATCGCTCTGTCGTTTGCCGTATGTTTGATCTCGGTTGCTGCTGCACAAGCTGCGACGCCTGTCTACGTCGGTGTACTGGAAGACGGGGCTCTGGCCCCCCAGGCGCTTGCCGGACTGCGCGGTGAGCTCTCGAGCCAAGACTTCACGTTCCTCAGGCCCCTGATGGGGGCCTTGGCAGGCAAGGGCACCGCTTGGCGGGCACCCGAAGCCATGCCCAGACAGGAGGCATTGGCTCTGCCGCTGGGCATCGCGGGCGTTCTCGGCACCAAGGATTTGATTGATTGTGACAACGCCTGGCTATGCGAATGCTCGAGAGAATGCTTCCCTTTTGTGACGTTCCTTTATGTTCAATACGAATCTGGAGCCGACCGAGAGGCGGCTGACGCAGAACTGCAAGCCAGAGGTTTCTTCCTCACAAGCGGAGAGCCCCATGACCTGGCCCCTTGGCGCCCAGGGGAGTACGTCGTCTACGGGTGGCTCTACCTCAGGGCCGAATACCGTTACAAGGAAGCACGAGACCTTGCAAAGGTTGTTCCGGGCGTCAAGTGGGTCTGGGGCTTCGCATACGTATTCGTCGACGGTGCGCCCGTTCTTGACGTGACGGGTGACGGGAGGCTGAACATCCTTGATTTGGTATACGTCAGGAACCGCTTGGGCCAGGACCCGGAATCGGGAGACAATTTGAAGGCCGACATCAACGGTGACGGCAGAATCAACATTCTGGATCTGATCATTCTGCGTAATCTAATGTCCTCATAGGAACTGCATTTGCAGGAGTCGCAAAGGCATTTCACGGGAGGAAAAGCCATGAGACGAAACTCAATCTGCTTCAAACTGCACCTTGTCATTGCCGGAATCTTCATTGCGTTGAATGTTCACGGCGCCGAGACAGCGGCAGACGGCGTGAACAAGCATGTTGTGCCCGGCGAGTTCTTCGTCCGTTTCGCACCCGGCTCCGCACTGGCTGCCGCGAATGAACTCGAAAAAGCTGGAAGCCATTTCAAGAAGAGCATCGACATCATTGGCGCGGAGCTCTGGACCTTCCCGATCGAGAAGAACATTTCGGAGGTACTCAAGGAGGTCAAAGCCATTCGCGGCGTCGTCGCCGTAGAGCCCGTGTACATGTGCTACCTCCACGATGACTATCCGAACGATGGCAAGGATCAGTGGGCGCTCACCAACATGGACGTCGTTCAGTCCTGGCAGTTTGTCCAGGATTCGGATGCAATCGTTGTGGCCATGATAGATACAGGCATCGTTCCAAGCCACCCTGATCTCCAAGGCAGGATTGCCGCCGGTCGAGATTTCGTCGGCGCGGAACCGGACCCGCCAAATCATCACCCGGACGATAATCCCACAGACTACTACGGGCACGGGACGATGACCTCGGGGATAATCGGGGCGATCATAAACAACAACACCGGCATAGCCGGCGCCGTACCCAATGTGCTGATAATGCCGCTCAAGGTCTCGGCTGACTCGGCCGGCGGCAGCCTTGAGCCGGATGTGCTGCCTGATGCGATGCAATGGGCTATCGACAACGGTGCATCGGTCGTGAACGCAAGTTACGGCTCACCCTATCACCAGCATTTGGTAAGGGAGGTGATCCAGAAAATGCAGGACGCAGGCATCCTTTTCGTAGCATCAGCAGGGAACGACGGAACAGACAACGATGATCCGGATTTCTCTCAGGCGCCATGTTCCTTCAACCTCGCGAATATTGTCGGCGTCATGGCTACGGACGCCAATGACCTTCAAGCGTCATTTTCGAGCTATGGTAGCAAGGCTGTCGACCTGGGTGCACCCGGGCGAAATATCAAGACTACCTACCTGCTATCAAGCTCCGGATACGCTACGCGAAACG
>DATLAJ010000077.1 GCA_035527515.1 bacterium | reverse complement strand
ATGCTCTTGGGTCAGCCTCCGAATACTCATTTTGCTTTGTATCTGCTGATCCTATTTGTCTGGACATACGTCCCCTTCTTCCTCGGCCGACTGGTAAGCCGACTACGAAGCCAGCACTAAAGCCATTCCTTCGTGTCCTCCAGCCCGCCCCGATCCGTCGGGGTGCCTCCGTGTTTGGCGCTTTTCCAGCATTGCATCACGACCTCTCGTGTGCTAGAATACGCCATACACTATGAGTGAAGTTAAATCCATTCTTGCCACCGACTGCGGGAGCACCACGACCAAGGCCATCTTAATTGAGAAGCAGGGCGACGAGTACCGCCTCGTCGTCCGAGGCGAAGCCCCCACGACCGTCGAGGCGCCATTCGATGACGTCACGGTGGGTGTACTGAATGCGGTTCGCGAAGTCGAAGAGCTGGTGGGCAGGAGTATCCTGCCCGATGGGGGGATGGGGCGAGGGGGTGATGGGGAGAAGATCATCGTTCCCTCGAAAGATGGTAAGGGTGTTGACATGTACCTCTCTACCTCCAGCGCGGGCGGCGGCTTGCAGATGACGGTCGCGGGGGTCGTGAAGTCCATGAGCGCCGAGAGCGCCGAGCGAGCGGCCCTGGGCGCAGGCGCGATCATCATTGACGTCATCGCCGTTGACGACGGCCGCAAAGAATTTGAGAAAGTCCAGCGCATCCGAGAGCTTCGCCCGGACATGATATTGGTCTCCGGCGGCACGGACGGCGGCACGGTCACCCACCTGGTCGAGATCGGCGAGATGCTTGTCTCGGCCGACCCTCGTCCCAGGCTTGGAATCGGGATCAAGCTCCCGGTGATCTATGCCGGCAACAAGGAGGCCGCCGAGGCGGTTCGCCAGGTCATCGGCGACAAAGTTGACCTCAAGGTGGTGGACAACCTCCGACCCGCCCTCGATCACGAGAACCTTTATCCGGCTCGAGAGGCCATCCACGAGCTGTTCCTCCAGCACGTCATGCAGCAGGCGCCCGGCTACAGCAAACTCATGACCTGGACGAGTTCCGGGATCATGTCCACTCCGAACGCAGTCGGTAAGATCATCCAGACAATCGCCGATCAGGAGCAGATGAACGTGCTGGCGGTGGACATCGGCGGCGCGACGACCGACGTGTTCTCCGTCTTTGGCGGAGTGTTTACCCGAACAGTGAGCGCGAACCTGGGCATGAGCTACTCGATCTGCAACGTCCTCGCCGAGGCAGGGATCGCCAATATTCGGCGATGGATCCCATTCGACATTGACGAGTGGACGCTCCGAAACCAGCTTCGAAATAAGATGATCCGCCCGACGACCATCCCTCAGACCCTGCGTGACCTCTATGTGGAGCAGGCCGTTGCGAGGGAGGCGCTCAGGCTGGCGTTCATCCACCATAAATCCCTCGCCCGCGAGCTGAAGGGTGTTCAGCAAACCAGGACCATTGGCGACGCGATAAGTCAGGAAGGCACGGGCAAGACGCTCGTTCATCTGATAGACCTGGACATGATTGTCGGGAGCGGCGGCGTCCTGAGCCATGCCCCGAAGCGCGAGCAGGCGGCCCTCATGATGCTGGATGCCTATCAGCCCGAGGGGGTCACGATGCTGGCGGTTGACTCGATTTTCATGATGCCCCAGCTCGGGATACTCTCCGAAGTCATGCCCGAGGCGGCGCTCCAAGTCTTCAACCGCGACTGCCTCATCAAGCTGGGGACTGCGATCTGCCCGGTCGGCACCTGCAAAGAAGGGCAAATCGCAGCTACGCTGGCGATTCAACGTTCAACGTTCAACGTTCAACGTTCAACTTCCAACCAAGAAACCGGAATGATGGACGAGGAGCGGTTCGACATCCCATTCGGAACTGTGAAAGTCATCCCACTCGGGGTCGGCGAGAAGGCGAATGTCACCATCACCCCGGCAAGGGGCTGCGATATTGGGCTTGGCAAGGGCAAGCCACACTCCGTTGAGGTCGAAGGCGGGGTTGTGGGGCTCATCATTGACGCCCGCGGCCGCCCGCTCAATCTCCCGGCGGAGGATGAAAAGAGGATAGGTAAACTGAAGGAGTGGCTGGAGGCTTTCGGACTACCGGAAGGTTAACCGCCGATGAACACAGATGATTCTGGCACATCAATCGAAATAGGGAAACTCAAGATAACTCGAAATGTGGGCGTTGTGTTGCTTGGCTTCGCGATGGTATACGCTGCTGGCATTTCGGCGCTCGTGTGCTTATGCCCGGGTTTGCGTGAAATGCCTGCATTCGCTAAGTGCGCGCTCATCGGGGGCCTGGTTTTCGGTCCGCTTGCCTACTTTGCTTGGCGGCTTAGAGGATTCCTCGCTGTATTGTTCCTGCTCTTGCAGATCGTGACAGTGATCAAGCTCTTCTTTGGCATCTGGGAGAAGGTTGCTGTACTGCGAAAAGTTGATGAGGCGTTACGGCGAGGGAGGGCCGTAATGATATTTGCCCTATGTCAAGTAGGGATGATTATCCTTGCCTTATGCATTGGGGGGAACAGGCTGGCCGCTTGGGGGATTCTTTGCCTCCTCCTTCTACTCAACTTCTATCTAATGACCACATATGCCCGGTGGTTGAGCAACCCTCTGCAAACAGTTGTGCGGCTTTACAGAGAGTATGATCGGCAGGCCAGAGAGAAGGCGGAGACCGCTGCTAAGGAGCAAGGGGCCGACTCTCGTCGGAATCGAGACTGGATGATCAAGCAGCATGAGTTCATCCGTGGACCGGTGCTCGATGCAATATGTACCCGATCGTTTCTTGGAACAACATTCGTTTCAAGCTTCATGCTTTTGGTTGTGGTGGCAGTGTTCACCTTCGCAGGCGTATTTAGATGTATAAGCCTACTCCAGCCTGCAAGCTTTACGAATCTGACAGCTACGGACGTTTGGGGATATCCGTATTTCAGTGCCGTTACGATTTTAACGATTGGATATGGGGATATAGCGCCTCACCTCGCGCTGGCGAGGCTTGCTGTCGTACTGGAGGGGTTGACTGGCGTTGCTCTGCTGATACTCGCCGTCCTAACCTTCTCCGTTGTATCCGTCCAGAAATGGGACGAGTACACGGCGCAAGTCAGGTCGGAAGCCGGTTCCCTAAGCTTAGCATTATCATTTGACCCGCGTAG
>DATLAJ010000076.1 GCA_035527515.1 bacterium | reverse complement strand
TGTTATCCCCGCGAGGGGCCCGCGGGGCCTGAACGAATTGAAGCATTCGGGTAGAGAACAAGAAACCGCAAGTTGAATTCTCGACAAGGTTAGTGTAACTTAGGGACGGAACTCTGCAAAATCGCATAGCCCAACAGGACCTCAGAACGTGAAAGGAAGCATGTAATGGACGATTTCTTAACGACTAATCCAACTGTCCGCGCATATCTTTTTCAGTTCCCCCTCTATATAGTATGGCTTATCGGCATCATTCTCAGCATGACGCGGTGGCAACAACACCCCAAGGCTTCGTTGGCGGCGTTGACCGCTTTCTCTCTCCTATTCATCGAATCGCTTGTGGGAACGCTGTTGAGTTATAACCTGCCGAGGCTTCTAACTGAGGGAGGACCCTTGGACGGGGAACACGTTGTGTTGGTTATTCACGTCGTGTGGTTTGGGCGGACAATCCTGCACGCGGTGCTTTGGGGGGTTGTGTTGGTGGCGATCTTCGGCTGGCGCAAGAGGCGTCGGTATGTTGATATGGAACAGGCCGTTTGACCGGAGAGCTTGCGAATGAGGTGCAGCGATGAGCAGCGTCGGCGATGAATTTCAACGGAAGACGAAGTACTCAGCGGATAGTATGGGCGGACACCGGCTTGACTGGAATGCCAAGCCTGACGTGTACAAGGAGTACCCGCAGACCAAGAAGATTGAGCTTCCGAGTTTCGAGCCTTCGCGACCGATGACGCTGGACGGGGCCCTTAAGCAGAGAAAGAGCGTTCGGGACTTCAAAGCAAGGCCCATAAGCCTGGGGCAGTTGGCTTATTTGCTTTGGGCATCGACGGGTGTGGAGAGGATAGAGCAGGGCTACGAGTTTCGGACGGCGCCATCGGCCGGAGCGCTCTATCCGATAGAGACTTATGTGATTGTCAACGAGGTGAGGAAACTGGAGCCCGGGCTTTACCACTACTCGATCAAGGCCCATCAGCTCGAAGAGTTGAGGCGGGGCGACTTTCGCGGACAGATTGCCGCTGCGGCGCTCGGGCAGGGGATGTGTGCGACTGCGGGCGTGGTTTTTGTGTGGTCGGCGGTGTTCGAGCGGTGCAAATGGAAGTATGGCCAGCGGGCGTATAGATATATTTATCTCGACGCGGGGCATATTGCGGAGAATCTGGCATTGGCGGCGGTCAGCTTGAATCTGGGCAGTTGCGAGATAGGGGCCTTATTCGACGACCAGGTCAACGCGATCCTCGGTCTCGACGGCGAAGAGGAAAGCGTAGTCTGCATGGGCGTAGTCGGTGTACCGGCGTAGGTCGGAAGCCAGAGGTCAGATGACAGAAATCGAGTATCGAGCCCTTCGGGGCAGGCATCGAGAATCGAGTATGTGTGATATTGACGATTTGTTTGCAGCTTTGGGGCGGTCGGAGTTTCGCAGCCGTTTCAAGCTTGGCGGCAAAGAGGCGCAGTATCTTATGGAGAAAGGGCTTGCGACGATTCTCGAACACGCGAGGGATTTCGTTATGAAGCGTCTGGCCGACACCGACCCGGCCAACGACGGCCGACAGACGCCCATGAGTAACCATCCGGTCTTTATCGCGCAGCACGCGACCGCGACGTGCTGTCGAAAGTGCCTGGCAAAATGGCACAAAATCCCCAAAGGCCGACCTCTGCTGCAAGTCGAGGTAGGCTACATTGTCAGGGTCATAGAACACTGGCTGAAGAGCCAGGATGCCTGTGTGGGGGCGTCGGGGGCAACGTCCAATTTGCCCAAGGTGTGATAATACCCCAAAAAAGGTGTTGCATTTGTGCGTTGAGGTGGTATAGTACGTCAGTGAAAAGGATTTCTCGGCACTGAAGGGGGGTGACGACAAGTCAATGGCAGCTTTTTATTTGCAGAGGCAGGAATGACGGGACGGAGTCCGAAAGTCGTAGTAATCGGCAGCACTTATGTTGAGATGACGGTTCGGTGCAGCCAGATTCCTTCTCCCGGCCAGAGCGTGGTAGGTTCGTCCCTTTCGTACAGTGCGGCCGGTCCGGGCCCCGACCAGGCCGTGCAGGCGGCGCTGTGCGGCTGCGAGGTTCATCTTATCAGCAAAGTCGGGGGCGATCACTGTGCAGAGCTGGTGAAAAGGGATTTGGCTGAGTTCAAAGTCAATACGGAGCTTGTTTGTGCCGCCGAGGCCAAGAATACCGGGATGGTCGTAACGCTGGTGAATAGTGCCGGAGAGAACGCCGCCTGTTTCTATGCCGGGGCAAATAGCGCTCTTCAGCCTCAGGACATAGATGCCGCCGAGCAGGTTATCTCCGACGCCGACGTCTGTCTTATTCACGGTGGATTGCCGTATCAGGCGCTTATAAAGGCGCTTCGCTGCGCAAATGTGCACGGCACAATGATCATTCTTGACCCCGCCAGACCGGTGGAGTCGAGGTGCATCGGAGGTGAGCAGGGCGGTGACCTTCCGATGGAGTTTTTCTCGGCCGACGTCCTTATTCCGAATCTGTGCGAGGCGGCTGAGATAACCGACAAGTCGGCAGGGAATATTCGCACGGCCAAACTCATAGGCTCAGACCTGGTTACCCGCGGCGTGAAGTATGCGGTCATCACTATGGGCAGGCGAGGCTGCATGGTCGTGGACAGGAACGGGGCCGATCAGATACCGTCCTTCAACGTGGAGCTGGTAGACCAGGCCGGCAGCGGGGACGCCTTCGCAGGTGCTCTGGCGGCTTGCTGTGCGGTGGGAGACGAGATACGGGAGGCTGTCAAGTTTGCATCGGCAGCGGGGGCGCTGGCCTGCTCGAAGTTCGGTTTCATCGAGGCCATGCCCACGAAGGCTGAGATCATTCAGCTTCTGCAGAGGGACGACATCGACGTGCTGCCGAGCAATCCGTAAAGGTGGCGACAGATATTGCGGGCCTTTCCATTCACCTTTAGCGTCGTATGAGCAGGTACTGCGGGCTTTGTGATGCCGTCAGCTCGAGGTCGTCTTCCTCCCAGGAGATTTCACGTTTCTTACCGAGCATATCGAGAAGCGTTCCATCGCCCTTTGGAATCGGGAGCTTTATCCGGTGTTTATCGCCTGTTGTCCAGAATGCTATCGCGCGACTCTCGCCCCTGGTCAGCTTAAGGGCGAAGTCTCGGTCGTCGCCCAAGTCGAGCTTCCCGTCGATTGAATACCCGGCCAGTGCATTCGACAAGGTTTTGGCCGCGAGGTAGGCTGCTTTGGGTTTGAGGTCGTGCATCACCGTCCCGAAGTGATGCTCGCGCTCGTCGGGATTTGTGCCGTCGTTTTTCCAGTCGTACCAAATACTGACCGGAATCTTCTGATAGAGGTTTATGAGGAATTCGCGGACGAGGTACTGTGCCTGCGTTTCTTCTGAGAGGCGTTTTCTGTTCCAGTTTATGTTTGAGTAGCCCCATTCGCCGGAGATGATGGGGATTGGCTTGTTGTCCGGGGCGTAGCGTTTGATCAGGTCGCGGAGTCTGGCGTAGTCTTTGATGACGGTTTCGGGCGGCTGGGAACGATATGGATGGATGCTGAGGACGTCAATCCACTTGAGCAGCCCCCTCTTGAAGCAGTCTTCGAGCCAGTCGAATGGTATTCCGGACGTGGCCGGCGCTACTACCAGACCCGATGGGTCGGCCTTTCTGAGCAGCGGGGCGGTCAGCTCTACGAGCTTGCAGTAGTCATCGGCGCTGGGCTGGGGGGTCCAGAACTGCTCGATATTGGGCTCGTTCCAGATTTCCCAGAGGATGCCTTTGCCGCTGTACCTTCTGGCGGCCGCTTCTGAGAAGGCGGCGAATGCCTTGCGGCCGGTCTCGGTGCGGACGCTGCGCTCGGCTTCGTAGAGGTTGTTGCTGTAGTCGAGGATGTAAAGGATGCGAATGCCGCGCTTGGTGCAGCCTTCGGTGAGGGCGTCGTAGCCGATTTTGCCGAAGTCATAGGCACCCTTTTGCCTTTCGACGCCCGACCAGCTCAGGTCCATCCGGATGAACCTGAAGCCGCCATCCCGGATCATCTCGAGGTCCTCCGGCTCCCCGCGAAAATGGATATTGACCCCGAAGCCATCGGGAATCGCCAACTCCGGCAGCGGGGCTGCGCCCAGGGCGGGCAACGCCAGAAGGCACGAGCACAGGATTACTCTTCTTCTGCTCATTTCGCTCCTCATTTCAAATCAAGCCGAATCTACTTTCTTCATGCGATACACTACAGGCTCGATTATGCCCTATGGGCGGAGCGCTTGTCAATGGTACCTTACAGGTACGTAAGATCAGGTGTCTCATAGACACATGAAATCAGCGCTGCGGGCTTGTGAGAGGAAGGTGAGCGAATCGGGACGGTGCTATTGAGGAGGTCGGCGGGGCGGATGTGGTACACGGGGACATCTTCAGCGAGTTTTCGCCGTCGCCTCAGTGGGTGGCTCCGCGGCAGCAAGTTCGACAGGGCACCATTGCGGGATGAGATCCTCTAAATTAGCCAAACGCTCCGAAACGTTCTCGCGGTACAAGAGATAGAATCTATCTCCATCTGGGTGCGGGTCTTCATCGAGGCGGTCGTTGATGCACGCTAACGCAAGCTGGAACTTGGTTAGGACGAGCTTCCCGACTTCCGCAGGAATCGAGCCTGGGAAGTAAGCTTGTTTGATCGAACCGATGCTCCATACCATCCTCGTCGCTTCACAAAGAGCCTTGCCGTCTTTTGACGCAAGGGCGAGCTCTAGCTTATCCATCCATTCCGCAAATGAGTTATCGATGTTTTCACGTCTTATCATTGCTGTTACCTTTCCCTTCTACGACAGTTGTAAGATTTGCTCCGATTGCTAAACCGCTTTTGACTTTGTCTGCCTCTGGTGATCCTATCCACCATCTCCGATACTCTGGGAGGTGCGTTTTGCAGAGGGTCGAGCATGCGTCGTAAAGGCTAGCAATAATTATTTTCGACTCATCACGATCTGGGGCCACGCCCCAGAGCATTCCA
>DATLAJ010000075.1 GCA_035527515.1 bacterium | reverse complement strand
TCTTTTCGCGTAGCCCGATGGCACGCAGGATGTTGACAAGCGGCTAAAGATTGCCGTAGTTTCGTTCGAGAGAAACAACGGGCTGAATGATGCCCAGTGTTGTTTCTGACTTTGCTGCATTTCAATATTAGACTTACGGTCCGGCTGGTGATGATGGAGCAGGACAAAGAGCTAGTGTTTTCGGTGGGTAGTAGCGCTCTGATGCGGGAGTTTCTGGAGCGGTCACTATCGTCCCCAAATCGCACGGTGGTAAGCTTTCGTAGCCTGGAGGAGGGTACTCGAGCGACTGCCAGAGGAGCTGTTGACCTAATCATGTATTGCGTAGATGGCTTGAAAAGCCCATCTGACAAGCGTTGTCTGGAGCTCTGGGGGGAGAGGCAAATCCCCGTCATCGTTCTAAGCGCGATGGACGGAATCGAGAATAAGATTAGTTGGTTGAAGCGCGGCGTGGTCGATTACGTGGTCAAGCCATTTGAGATCGAGGACCTCTCGGCCAGGGTCGATGTCCAAATGCGGCAGATAAGAGGTTACAAAGACCTGTTGTCTGCCAATGAGAAGCTTTCGCACGAGGTCAAGAAGATGGAGCGGCTTGCCATCGTTGACGGATTGACGCGGCTTTACAACCATCGCTACTTCCAGGAACGCTTGCGAGCGGAGTTCCAGCGAGCGAGGCGCTACATGGCGCCGTTGAGCCTGATCCTGCTGGACATAGACGATTTCAAGGACGTGAACGATCTCCACGGTCATCAGGTTGGCGACGCGGTGCTTGCTGCTTTGTCGAGAGCTCTGAAGCAGGAGATGAGAGCATCTGACCTGCCGGCGAGGTACGGTGGGGAGGAGATAGCAGTGATCCTTCCCGAGACGGACAGAATGAGCGCTCGTGCGATTGCAGAGCGGCTCCGGGAGAGGATAGAGGGGCTACGCTTCGCTGGTCGCGGCAATGTTTGTTTCTCAATAACTGCAAGTTTTGGGGTCACATCCTTGGACAATAAGATGGGAAGCTCAGCGGAACTCGTCGAGACAGCAGACGACAGCCTATACGTCGCTAAAGCTTCCGGGAAGAACCGGACAGCGGTTTTTGATCGGTGATCGAGCTGGATTACTGAAAGGTCTCACGAAAAGAATGGTTCAGCCGGACGTAGCCTTTCACCTGACGAAGGGGCTTTTGGACGATGTCTTCGATGGCATTCTGATTCTGGACGAGGCTGGGCGAGTGCTATTTGCCAACTCCTTTGCGAAGTCGAAGTTGTGGAGCGGTGCGATCGATGTTTCGGAACGGTCAATAGGGGAGTTGTTTCCGGCGCCTGCGGAGATGAGCTGGGAGGAAGCCTGGCACCTTCTTTGCGAGCGGAGGCAGAAGGTTGAGTTGAACTTTCTTTCGTTGGAGCGCCTGAACACGAAGGAGATACTGTTCTTCGATGCGGTGCTTGTTCCTCGCCTTGGGATGGACGGGGATTTGCAGGGGGCAGTTTGCCTTCTGCACTTCGCCTCTCCCGCGGAGAAGCTTGCAATGGAGGTGGAATCAGCGAAGGAGACGATAGAGAAACAGCTTAGGCAGCTTGAGGACTTCACGGCGATCGGGGACGAGATCGTTGGCGAGACTGATCTGCACCACGTCTTGAAGAAAGTTGCTGAGGCGATTCGTGAGCACTCTAACTTCCGTCGAGTCGTGGTTTCAAGATTCTCTGACAAGCAGGGCAAGCGTGAGATCGCGTGTTCAGGGGTCTCTAAGGAGGAGGAGAGTTTTCTTAGGTCGAAGAGGTGGTCTCCAAGGATCAACAAGGAGGTGTTCTGCGAGCGCTTCAGGATTGGCCACTGCTCTTATTACATTCCTCACGGTCAGACCGACACGATACGCATCTACGGTGTTCAGAGCAAGATTCCTGTCAACGAAATGAAGGACTGGCATCCTAACGACAGCCTGCTAATACCATTGCGCGGGAGTGGTCACAAGCTGATCGGAGTGATCTCGGTCGATGACCCCAAAGATGGAAGAGTGCCAACTGGGGATGCGCTCAGGCCGCTGGAGCTTTTCGCAACCCAAGCCGCTAGAGCCATAGAGGAAGCTACCCTCAAACAGGAGCTGGTGGAGACAAAAGACAGCCTGAGGCACCTGATAGACAGCACCCCCGAAGCGATCATGGCAACTGATGCACACGGCGTCATAACCTTCTACAGCGACGGCGCGGAGCGCATGTTTGGCTACCAGCCTCGGGAGATAGTGGGGAGGCGTCTTTCGGAGTTTTACTCCGACGATCCCGAGGAAGGGCGGGCAAGGGCCCGTAAGATAATGAATGACCTGTTGAACAGCCCGACTGAGACGATAACCAGCAGGATACTTGAGTTCTCGAAGAAGGATGGTGGGCGAGTGCCGATCATGATCTCCGCCGGGATGCTTCGAGATGAGAACGGCGATGTTATGGGGACAATCGGTGCTGCAAGGGACATAAGCGAGGACATAAAACTTCGCCAGCAAATCATGGAAAAGAACCGCAAGCTGGAGGCGAAAAACGCTGAATTGGAGGAGTTTGTTTACGTTGCCTCACACGATCTTCAGGCTCCGCTAGTGTCCATTCAAGGGTTTGGGAGCAAGCTGACGCGGGAGTACAAGGATGTGCTTGGGGAAGACGGGCTTCACTACTTGTCGCGACTGAACGCCAATGTGTCGCGTATGTCTCTGTTGCTGAAGAGCTTGCTGGACCTTTCCAGGGCGACCACCAAAACGCTCCAAAAAGACCCCTGTGACCTCTCTAGCATATTAGATGACGTGCTTGGGGATTATTCGGAGCAGGTGGCGGAGCTGAACGCTGAAATCAGGAGACCTTCTGTGCTTCCTGTTGTCTTATGTGATGGGATCCAGATCGCGCAAGTCCTGTCCAATCTGATCAGCAATGCGTTGAGATACAGATCGGAGAACAGGCGGCCGGTTGTCGAGATAGGTTGTGAAGACAACAAAGCCTCCGATGCCGTCTGCATATATGTAAACGACAATGGGATTGGCATATCTGAGTCCGAGGTTCCCGAAGTCTTCCGTCCATTCAAGCGACTTAGACACAGGGCAACTGACGGCATCGGGATTGGTCTAACCATTGCACAGCGGATTATAGAGCGACATGACGGCAGGATCTGGGCGGAGTCCAATCTTGACGGCGGGACTAAGTTCTGTTTCGAGCTTCCAAAATAAGGGATGTAGTAGATAGAAATGCCTACAAGAACAATAGAGCTGAGTTCTGGCGAGAACACGGGGGCACGGCTGATCGACCTGATCCTGATGATTGAGGATGAGCGTGACCATGCGGAGCTTGTTATCGACGCGCTCAAGGAGGTCGGCAATATCAGGAAGGTTGTTCTAATAGAGAACGGCAATACGGCTCTGGACTACGTGTTCAGAAGGGGTGTTTTCCGGGAAAAGTCGCTTTCACCAAGGCCCGCGCTTATCCTTTTGGACATCAATCTGCCGGGCAAGAACGGGCTCGAGGTACTAAGACTTATTCGAGCGGAGAAACGATTTTCCACCATTCCGATAATTATTCTGACCACATCGCCGAGCGTGGAGACCGTCAAGAAGACCGCGGACCTGGGAGCCAACGACTACGTGATCAAGCCGGCAGATTTCGGCGAGTTCTTGACCCGGATAACGGGTCTGGGTAAATACTGGTCAATGGTTAGCGAGTTGCCAATGCAAAAGGGGATTGGGCAATGAGTGGTGAGTCAGAGGAAAGGATCCTCATAGTTGACGATGACATAGACCACAACGACCTTCAGAAAGATGCGATTCTGAGTTCTTTCGATAGCTGCACTGTCCTTCAGGCGCACGATCCGGATGAATGCCTCGAGGCGGTTGCGAAATCCGAGTTGGACCTGATCGTGCTGGACTACACGCTTCCGGGAATGGACGGGCTCACATTGATGGAGCAAGTTCACGAGCTAAACCCTGATATACCTGTTCTCATGGTGACTGGGCACGGGGACGAGAACGTCGCAGTCGAGGCGATGAAGCAAGGCGCCTATGACTATTTGGTGAAGACCCCGGACATGCAGTTCTTGGAGGCGCTTCCCTTGATGGTCAAAAGAACGCTCCTGGAACATCGGGTGCGCCTCGAGAAGATGGAGCTTGAGGAACAGGTGCGTCAGACAAAGGACTATCTGGAGAAGATCATCGAAAACGCCGGCGAGGCGATCCTAGTTCTGGACTCGTCTGGGAATGTAGTCTCCATCAATCAGGCTGGACAGGAGATGTTTGACAAGAAAGGCACTAGCCTTTTCTCGAGCAGCATCTATGTTCTTGCCAAGAGTGAGGAGGACAGGGGGCACCTGAAGCAGGCGCTCGATTCGGATCGCGCAAAAGCAAATAGGATTGACCTAAAGATGCTCGGCCCGGCTGAGAGGACACTAGATGTCTCTGTCTGCATATCTTGGATCGAGGTAAACGCAGATGCCCGCGCGGTCCTCATAATGCGAGACATGACACAGCTGCTTGACATGCAGCGTCAGCTTATTGAGAGAGAGAAACTTGCGGCTATTGGCGAGTTAGTGGGCAGTGTGGGGCACGAGCTCAACAACAAGTTGGGGCCGATACTTGGCTATGCCGAGTTGATGCAGCGCAGTGTGAAGGATGAGAAGACAAGGCAGCGTCTTCGGGTGATTGAGGACTCAGCACTGAAGGCTAAAGGGATAATTGAGGCGTTGTTGGGATTTTCGAGGCATAGAAAGGCTTTGAGGAGTTATTTTGATTTGAATAAGGTTCTTCATGATGCCCTTTCCCTGATGGAGTTTCAGCTGAAGAAAAACAAGGTCAAGGTGGATTTGCAGTTTGCTGAGGACCTGCCAGACGTCTTCGCCGATAGTGTTCAGGTTCAGCAGGTATTTGTCAATCTTTTGAAGAACGCCTATCAAGCGGTCCAACACTTGGATGACAAGCGGATCTTGGTTAGGACTGCAAGAGAGGGTAGCTCGCTTATGTTTTCCGTTTGCGACAATGGTGTGGGCATTTCCGAGTTCAATCTTGACAGAGTGTTCAAGCCATTTTTTAGGACTGGCGAATTCGGGAATGGGGCCGGTCTCGGCTTGAGCGTGGCGTATGGGATTGTCAAGGAACACAACGGTGATATCGCTCTGAGCAGCACTGAAAAGGGCGGAACGGAGGTAGTCGTCCGGCTGCCGATGCACAATGGCTCAGACCGTTCTCCTCAAGACAGAGCACCGAGGTTGGCATGATGACCTCTGCGAGCCATCACGTAAACGAAATCAAGCTAGTGCTGAAGCGCATATCGGAACTCCCGACGCCGCCGGCAGCGTTATATAAAATGCTGGACGCCCTCTCAAACCCGAAGCTTTCAATGGCAAGAATCTCGAAGACCGTCTTGGAGGACCCCGCCCTGTCCAGCAAGATGCTAAAGCTGGCCAATTCGCCTTACTACGGTTTTCAGAAAGAGGTCAAGAGCGTTGAGCATGCGATGGTTCTTCTCGGGGTTGAAACGGTCAAGGCGCTCGCGCTAGGGGTCTCGATATTCAATACTTTTCACGATTATAGCGACTTAAGAGGCATGAACAAAGCAGGCCTTTGGACACATTTCTTGGCTGTCGGCTTTTGTGCGAACCAGATCGCGACAGCTGCGCAGATGACTGTCCCAGACGTTGCTTTCACGGCCGGCATCATCCACGACATTGGGAGGCTTGCTCTCCTCAGGCTGTTTCCGGCGGAGTCGGCTGCGATAATCGAGAGCATCAAGAATGGTGAGCTCTCGTTGCTTGAGGCCGAGAAGGAGACATTTGGCCTTGACCACCAAGAGGCTGGTGCGTTTCTGGCGGACTACTGGAGCTTGCCGGACGAGCTACACGACTGCATCGCTCTTCATCACGATGAGGCGGCGCTTGAGAAGGGCGGCATCACTGGGGCAATCTACCTAGCGGACAAGATATGCAAACGCCGTCAACTAGGTTGGACTGGAGAGGTAATAACTCCCGAAGTGAGTTCTGATGAGCTTGCCGAGCTGCGCATCAGCCCCGAACAGCTCGCGGAGATTCAGAAGCGCCTCACGGAAAAGGAGCCGTACATGCAAGAGTTTTTTAAGACTATTTGGTAGGGTGGAGCTGTACTCGAGGAAGAACAGATTTGTGACATAATGCGGCCATGAATAAAGAAAGTAAAGTCCACAGCATTTTTTCTGACGAGAATGCTAGCCTCGAGAGCGACATTTTCGGGCTTGTGGATGCACTCGAGCGCATTTTGCAGCGCAGAGCGTTTGATGAGACGCTTCCTGAGTGCGGCACTCAGTTGGGGCGCCGGCTCAAGTCTGTGCTTTCAGATATGTCTGCGCTGCTGCGCGACCATTCCATCAAGATGATCGGCCTGGTCGAGGCGCTTGCTGGGGCGAACAGGCTTTATTCGGAGAAGATCGAGGAGCTATCATCGATGCGTAAGGTCTCAGATGCTCTGAGTTCGACGTTGGACATAGGCGAGACCTCCAGGGTCGCCACGGAGGTGCTTGTAGAGGAAACGGGCGCCGAGAGATGCTATCTCTTTCTTGTTGATGAGCGGACAGGTATGCCCGTTCTTCGCGCTATGAAAAGAGGAAACGAAAGGGCAGCAACTTTCTTCTCGGAGGACGCGCCGGAAATCGACGCCACGATCCAGTATCTTGCTGCTCAGGCTGTGAGAACGTGCGAGCCAGTGCTTTCTGCCGGTGGGAAAGATGGGGAGGCCGGAGACCTTGGGCAAATCGTCTGTTTCCCGCTGCTGACCTCTGGTAAATCAATTGGTGTTGCTGCCCTGATTGGGTCTGCTGGGAGCCGCGCTCCGGCCAGTGCGGGACGTGTTCTTGGGATACTCGCCAGCCAAATCGCAGCAGCGCTTGTTTACAGTCATCTTTATGCAAAGCTGGCAATAGCACAGAAGGTTCAGACGATCGTCGAGACGGCAATAACCGTCAACCACCAGATCAACAACCCGCTCTCGGTTGTCCTTTCGAGCGTGGGGATGCTGAGGCGCCAGATCGCCCAGAATGACCTAAAGGATTTCGAATCGAGGCTTTCCGACATCGAGGACGCCGTATCGGACGTGCAGGGTGCGACGGAGAAGCTCGCCTCGATTATCTCGCCTGTTGTTGAGGAATATGCCAATGGGACGAGGATGATAAGTTTAACAGATTCTGACACTACTTCATCTCTTTCCCGCGTGGAGTTTCTCGAGAAGTATAAGAAGCTCTTGGAGCAGATGCGGAAGGACGCGGACGAGCGTTCATGCTACGAGCCGGAGCGGACCGAGAGTATTGCGCAGATTGGAGCCATTCTTGGGCGCACAATCGGCCTTTCTGACCCGGAACTAGATGACCTGAGGATGCTTTGCCTCTGGCATGACGTCGGCGTTACGGCGATCGACGACAAGATATTGCGCAAGCCCACAGAGCTAGACAGTGACGAGATGCGCAACATCAAGGAGCACCCCAAGATCAGCGAGCGCCTCCTTCAGCCGGTTCACGGAACGGGAGGGTTCGTGAAGCTTGTTCGGCACCACCATGAAGATGTAAACGGTGAGGG
>DATLAJ010000074.1 GCA_035527515.1 bacterium | reverse complement strand
CACCGCGCAAGCTCTGTGTCAGGAAATGTCGCGACACATACCGCCGCTGCACTTACATAGTCCGCCACCCTCCTGTGCGATATGTATCCTGTGAATGTCACCGGCACGCTGCTCGCCATTGCAAGCTCGCGAAGCCGTTTTAGCTTTGCGCCTCCCCCAACCACCAAGAACTGCGCTTCGGGAATAGCGTCTGTCACCTGCGCAGCAGACTTGATGAATGCCTCCGCAAACGACGCCTCCTCAAGCTGCCCCTGATACAGAACCATAGGTGGCCTCACCCCCAGAGAATCGAGCTTCTCCCGCCCGAACCTGCGAGGCGCAAAGAGCGAGAGGTCCGCCCCCACCGGGGCGTCAAACACGGCCTCGGGGGGCGCGCCGTATTCCAGGGCGAGAGACCTAAGCCGCTGGCTTGCAGCCGAGATTGTATCAACAAGCTGCACGAGTCGCCGCTCGACGAATGCAAACTCCCTAAACTGCGCAACGCTCGCCCCTCCATCGGAGACCATGCTCTTAAGTATCTCTGTCTCGTTGTCATCCCAGTCGTAGTGGAGAGGCTTGCCGCTGAGGGCTGACGCGATCGTGGCCGGAATAGATACAGTGGGATGACACTTCTGAAGGTGAATGATGTCGTGCGACCTAAGCAAGCGATTTACGATCAGAGCATTTCTCAAGATCGCCCCCCTCTCGGCAAACAGTCGCACATGCGGAACGCTCTTGACATAAGGAAACTCAAGCAATGACAGGTTGATGTCAGTCGAGGCGCGGCGCAGGTGGCACACCGTAGCCAGCGTTATCTTGACGCCGCTCGCAAGAAGCCGCTTTATTATGTTAGCGGGCCGAACAAAGCTGGCAACGCTCCCAGCCGCATAAGGGTAAAGAAACAGAACACGCACTCAGCTGTTCCTCTGGATGCGCTGCCATAGTCCGCCTGGCTTCACGCGCCCCAACATTACTTGAAACCACCCGAGAATTATTCCGGCGAACTGCAAGAAGGAGAATACCTCTCCCAGAGCGATGAGCAGAATGGCCCCTCCCAAAGCTATCCACAACACCCATGGCCCAAACTTGCAGCTCAAGAACACCAGATCAAAGACCACGAAAGCAGGCAGCGTGAGCGCAAACGCCCTCCTAAACGGCTGAGTAATTGCTCCGAAGAACCCGTAGCGCGGGTTCCCAAGCATCGTCCAGTAATGAGCCATAGTAACCAGCGTAGTGCAGACCCGACGCCTGATCTGCACCATCTCCGCCCACATTGTCTCTGGACAGCTCTCCAAGACGAGCGTGCTCTTGGACACAACGCACCGATAGCCCTGCTTCCTAACGATGAATGTGATCTCCAAATCGTCGATGATCGCCTCGTCAGGCAGCCTGGGGACTAGACTATGCCGAAACGCCAAGAAACGCCCATCGAGGCTACACGCAGAATCGATCAGGCCCTCTGTGTATCTCATCTCCCAGTCCGAGACATGAAACCGGAGTTTGCTTCTCATGTATGGTATTTTCTCCTTCTGGAGCGTCACCAGCCCGGATACCGCCCCGATGTCGTCGTGCAGCATCCCAACAACCTCCTTGACCGCACTAGGCTCAACAGTCGTGTCAACATCGCTCACGATGACTATCTCAGCGTCGGTCGCGGCAAGTCCAGCGTTGATCGCCTTGTTCTTGCCGCGCTCGCACTGCAAGAGGGTTACTGGGTATCGCCGCACTATGTTGGCTGTCTCGTCGGTTGAGCCGTTGTCAACCACGAGATAAGCCAGCTTATCCTTTGGATAATCGATTTGAAGAATGTTCTCGAGCTTCTGCTTTATGAACTTCTCCTCGTTGAAGACCGGCACCAAGATCGCCACGGTCGGCCACTCGTCGGGCACCACGCTCTCAATCGGGCTTCTGCGCCGGGCCAACCATCTGACCAAACAGGAATAAAAGACGAGAACCGAGGCAATTATGGCGGTCGAAATCGCAAACAGAAGCCAGAGAAAAATGTCCACGAACCCCTCGTCAGCAATAGCCCATTCAAATCGCACTTATCGCGGCCAAGACTATTGATATCGGGCGGTTCAGTCAAGGCGGGGATGGCGCACGATGTTTGACATAAGCCACAGAATTAGTAAAAATCCTTATAGAGATTTTGGTCGATTCTGTTTTTGACTTGCTGCGTCAAAGAGGTGCTATTTAATGACTAGATTATTGCCTGTATCTGTAATTTTCGCCAGTTTACTTGTGCTGACTGTTGCGATTTCTGCGGCGGCTGCGCCTTCTGTTCAGGTTTATGCCGACAAGCTGGAGTTGCACCGGGGGGACGATTTTCAGATCTGGGTCAGCGCGGAGAACCCCGATCAGGAGGTCGAGGTCGATTTTTATCTAATTCTGAGGACGCCGGGCGGAGCCTACCTGTTCTGGCCAAGCTTCACGACAAGGCCCGAATTGCTCACGGTTACGCTTCCGGCACAGTTCAGTCTGGACCCAACTATGCTCTTCGAGATGCAGGTTGCTGAGGCATCGCCGCTCGGGATCTACACCTGGTATGGCGTCCTCACGAGGGCTGGCGAGACGACTATCTTCGGGGACTACGGCCAGGTCTCGGTAAATGTGATCAGCACGTCGCCGCCGCTTGCAGCTTTTGCCAGCGCCGACCCGATGCGCGGCTCGGCGCCGCTGAACGTCAGTTTCCACGGAGATGCGACCGGCGGTATTGCTCCCTACAAATTTTATTGGGACTTTGAGTCGGACGGCATATTCGAATCTCAAGGCCAGGACGTCCAGCACGATTACGAGGCGCCGGGGATGTTCGAGGCGGTGCTCGCCGTCGTCGATGCTGATGGGACGCAGGCCTATGATTACCTCACGATAAATGTGTCGGCCAAGATGTCCGTGGAGGCCGTGGCTGATCCCGATTCAGGCAACGCCCCGCTTAGCGTGTCGTTCATGGTGATAGCCGAGGGCGGTTTCGAGCCGTACACCTACGAATGGGACTTTCAGGGTGATGGCAAGGTTGATGACACAGCAAGGTCGCCGGAGTTCACATATACCAGTGAAGGCCGTTACTACTGCATTGCCCTTGCCAGAGATTCCAGGGGTCAGATGGCTTGGGACATAATAACCATCACGGTCGATTCGGCGCAGGCTCCTTCGGGAATGGTTCTCGTGCCGGCCGGCGAGTTCGCAATGGGGAGCACGGAGAACGGCACCATGAGCGATGAGACGCCGGTGCATCAGGTTTGGCTGGACAGTTATTACATCGACCGCTACCCGGTCACCAACAGCCAGTACAGGGAGTTCGTGCTGGACACGGGCAACCTGGAGCCGGCCTTCTGGGATGATGATAATTTCAACCAGCCTGACCAACCTGTGATCGGCATATCTCAGCAAGAGTCGCAGGCCTATTGCTTGTGGACTGGCAAGTTGCTCCCCACCGAGGCGCAGTGGGAGAAGGCGGCCAAGGGGCCCACGCACCGGATGTTTCCCTGGGGAGACGGTCTGCCGAACTACGGCGGCTTGTGGTTCGCCAATCTCCACGCGAAGGACGCTGCGGCCGACGCGGACGGTTTCCAATACACCTCGCTAGTAGGGTATTACAACGGCCTTAACCCTGGCACAGGCAACGGCAAAAGCCCTTACGGCTGCTATGACATGGCCGGCAACGTCTGGGAGTTCTGCTCCGATTGGTACGCGTCGGATTACTACCAAGCATCGCCTCACGAAAACCCAACGGGCCCGGAACTTGGGACAATAAAGGTTGTCCGCGGCGGCTCCTACGACAGCCCCACGTGGGACATCAGGTCATCCTGTCGAGATTGGAGGGCGCCGGACGACTGGGACCAGTTCGTCGGCTTCAGATGTGCCGCCCAGGTTCCCGCGGCCAGCGATATGTATGGAAAGGACTGATATCGCAGCCGGCGTCATGCCGGGGATTCTTCTGGCCGCACCGAGAGTCTCCGGCCTTAACTCGGCAAGTCGTTCCTTGATCTCGGCTCGGAGACCGGGCACGCATTCAAAATCGGTGTCCGTGGGGATCTTGATCCTGTCGAGCTTCGCCGCGTCAGCCAGCTGACTCTCCTCTCGCCTGATATAGCCCTCATACTTGACGTGCATCTCTAGAATATCGCGGTCGGCCTGCGATAGGTTCGATTCAAAACCGAACCTGTCGGTCAGGTCGGCGTAGCGGAACTCGGGGCGCCTCAGAAGTTCAAGCAGGCTTGCCCCGGCGAATTCGGCGTGTCGGCCTTTAGTATGCGCTCTTCTGAGGGTGTGCATCTCCCGCTCTCTCGCCTTCTTTCTCTCCATCATATAGCCATAAGCCTCGTCGGTTATCAGGCCAAATTGATGCCCGTAGCCCATCAGCCGCTCGTCCGCTGTGGCCGCAGCGAGCAGCAGGCGATGCTCTGAGCGCGCGGTGAACATTCGATAGGGCTCTCTGCAACCTAAGGTAACGAGGTCGTCGATCATCACTCCGATGTAGGCCTCTCGCCGGGAGATGACGAAAGGCTTGTCGCCTCGAGCTTTCAGTGCGGCGTTGAGCCCAGCGATAAGGCCCTGGCCAGCCGCCTCCTCGTAACCGGAGGTGCCGTTGATCTGGCCGGCGAGAAACAGCCCGGCTATGCGGCGAGTTTCAAGCCAGGGATGAAGGTTCGTAGGCTGAATGAAGTCATACTCTATCGCATAGCCAGGGCGCGTGATCTTGACCTCCTCAAGGCCCGGAACCGCCCTGAGCATCGCAACCTGAACATCATAAGGAAGGCTCGTTGCGAAACCGTTCGCATAGTATTCGTCCGTCGTAAGGCCCTCAGGCTCTATGAATATGTGATGCGCCTCGCGATGTGGGAACTTCCTGATCTTGTCCTCGATCGATGGGCAATACCGGATGCCGACGCCCGTGATCTTGCCCGAAAACAGAGCCGAACGCTCGAGATTCTCACGTATTATTCTGTGGCACTCTGGTGTGGTCCTTGCGAGGTAGCAATTCACTTTGTTGCCGTTGCACTCTGGGATGACAAAGGAGAACTTCGGCGGCGGCTCGTCCCCTGACTGAGGCGCCAGCCTCTCGAAATCAATCGTCCGGCCGTCCAACCTCGGGGGCGTCCCTGTCTTTAGCCGCAGCAGCTCAAACCCCAGCCGCTTCAGCGACTTGCCGAGCTCGCTCGAGGACGGATCGCCGAGGCGCCCGCCGGCAAACGAATCGGTCCCGATGTGCATCATCCCGGCAAGGAACGTCCCGGCCGAGACGATGACCGATTTGGCCGCGATGTTACCCCTGAACAAGCATCGGACACCCTCCACGCGGCCGGAAGAAGCTAGAAGTTCGATCACCTCGTCCTGCACCAAGTCAAGCCGCTCCTGCAACTCGATCACCTGCTTGAACCGCCTGGAGTAGCCAGCCTTGTCCGCCTGCGCGCGCGGACCGCGAACCGCCGGGCCTTTCCGCCTGTTGAGCAATCGAAACTGAATGCCTGTCTGGTCAATAACCTGAGCCATCTGGCCGCCGAGAGCATCGATCTCCCGAACGATATGCCCCTTCCCAATGCCGCCTATCGCTGGATTACAGGACATCGCGGCCACCTTGTCGGCGTTCAGCGTAACAAGCAGAACGGAGCAACCCATCCTGGCGGCAGCAAGCGCCGCCTCGCAGCCAGCGTGCCCGGCTCCAACCACTACAACGTCATACGAAGCGCTCATCATCCCTGCCGAGTGTCTCGGCTCCCATAAATCATTTTACTGCAAACATCTCCGGCCAGCTCGCGCGTCCCGAGCTCCCCTACGGCTGACAGCTGCGAACCGTTCACTTCCCGATGCAGAATCGCGAGAATATCTCATCAAGTATATCAACCCCCACGTCTATGCCCAAAAACTCGTTAAGGGCGGTGAGAGCCTCGCCCAGATCGCTGCTGGCAAACTCCGGCCACGAGCCGGCCTGGGACGCCCTGATCGCTGTGTTGATCGCATCCCGTGCCTTCCGAAGCAGCCGCTCATTTCTGACTGTCCCCACAACGCAGGCCTCGCTTCGCATCTTTGGCAGCAGAGCGCAAAGCAACTTATCCAGCGCCGCCTCCAGCTCGTCGAGTCCAAAACCCGAAATCGCGCACGTCAGGACCACCGGCGCTGCCGCCAAGTCCTCGCACCTGGCCACAAGAACGCTCGGGTCCCAACGCTCGCCTAGGTCGATCTTGTTCAAAACCAGCACGGCAGGTCTTCCGCCCCACGTTTCAACGAGCTGCACGTCCTCATCCCCAAGCGGTGACGAGGCGTCGAAGACCATCACCAGAACGTCCGCGTCGCGGGCTGCACCTTCCATCTTGGCTCGCGCCTTGGCATCGAGCTCATCCCTGGGAACGCCTAGCCCCGCGGTGTCGCTGAGTCGCATTCTACGTCCTGACAAAAGGGCGACGTCAACGTCGATCCTGTCCCGGGTGGTTCCCGGAGCCTCGCTTGTTATCACCCGGTCCTCGGCAAGCAGCGCGTTTAGGATTGTTGACTTCCCCACGTTCACCTTGCCGACTATCGCAGCTGTTGGCAGCTTCTGCACTTGCTGGCTTGCGGTAAACGCCGCGATCATCGCCTCGAGCTGCCGAGCCGTGTCCGACAGCAATTCCACGCCGGAGCCTTCTCGCTTCGCATCACGGCGCATCAACGCCTCGTCAGTAACGTCCTCCGGAAAATCGATCGAGGCGTCCAGCTCCGCCTTCACCTGTATCACCTGTTCGCGCAGTCGCGCGACCTCCGTGGACGTCCTCCCCCGAACCTGTGAGAGCGCCACTCGCTTGGCCTCCTGGGTCTGTGCTGACAAAAGCTCCATCACGGCCTCTGCCTGACACAGGTCCATCTTGCCCCGCAAGAACGCGCGCCTCGTGAACTCACCTCCCGTCGCAAGTCTCGCCCCGGTCTCTATCACGGCGGAGAGAACGTCCTTCAGAACCAGTGGATTGCCGTGGCAGCTTATCTCGACCATGTCCTCCCCCGTATAGGAGCGAGGTGAGCGCAGCACCGTCAGCATCACCTCGTCCAAAACCGCCCCGTCCCGAACAATTCTGCCAAACTGAACTGTCGAATGGTCCATCTCGCTCGGGCTCTTGGACCCAATGAAGACGCGGTCCGCGGCGGCTATCGAGTCGGGCCCAGAGAGCCTCACCAGCCCTATCGCACCGACTCCGGGGCCGGTCGAAATCGCGGCAATCGTGTCGTTATCTTCTGGCAGCATGGCGCCCTTACAAAGTTGTTATCAGATTTCGGCTGGACACATTATTCATCCTTCATCCGTTGGCGGTTGGCAGTTGGCGGTTGGCGGAGAGGCAGGGATTCGAACCCTGGAAGCGCTTTAAGACGCTTACTCGCTTAGCAGGCGAGCTCCTTCGGCCTCTCGGACACCTCTCCTACGAATGAATCCTGTCTCATTGAGCACCGGCAACTGTGCAAAACGCCGCCGATCTTGTCAAGTGCGAGGCCTTCGGGAAAGTGACTGTGTTTGAGGTCAAGGGTTTATTGTGCAGTTACACCAGGGTTTTTGGTCTCGGATGATAGCGTTCAAGATTGTGAGCAGTCGTCGCATGACTGCTGTCAAGGCGAGTTTTTGGGGCTTGCCGTTCTCAATCAGCCGAGAATAGAAGCAGGATAGGACAGGATTGTATCGTGAGGCGCATAGAGCGGCCATGTAGAGCGATGCCCGGACGCGTGCTCGGCCTACACAAATGAAGCGTTTTCCACACCATTGGCCGCTATCGCGAGAGAATGGCGCCAGACCTGCCAGGGCAGCGAGCTTACGGCGTGGAAGGCGGCCAAGTTCGGGCAGTTGGCCCAGCAGCACTCGGGCGGTCGTCGTCCCGACGCCTCGGATGCTGGTGAGCAATTCCTCGTTGACACGCCACATCGGGCTATTACGGACCTGCTCATCGATGTCGCTGTCGATCTCGCGGAGCAACGTTTCAATCGACTCTATGTGTACCTCGATGTTTCGGCGAATCGGCTCTGCGTGCCCGGTTTTCAGGCGATTTAGTTCTGCGACGCGATTCTGGACCAATTGGCGTCGTCGGACGAGCAATTCAGCCAGCAGGGCCTGCGCCTCGTCTGGTAACTGGCGAGGGGAGGGTTGCATTTTGACGCCGAACTGAGCAATCTTATGAGCATCGAATACGTCGGTTTTGGCGTGTTGGCCGGAAGCTTTGGTGAAGTCTCGGACCTGTTTGGGATTGACGACAGCGACGGGGAAATTCGCGTTTGTAAGAGCGGCGGCGGGGAGGTTTTGGAGGCCTCCGCTGGCTTCCATAACGACGAGGCTTATGCTGGGGGGAGTTGGCTGACCCATTCAGCGAGGGAATCTGGGTCATTGCTCACGTGCCATGAACGGCCTTGTGGGAGCAGGCAGGCATCGAGCGAGTTTTTGGAGAGGTCAATACCGAGAACGGAGAGAGTGTGATCAGTGATCATTGGCGAACCCTTCCCTGCAAATACGGGCTTGGTTGGCCCAAGTGATTGTGCGGGTTATATCCAATTAGGCTGTGGTGGCCCACACTTTTCCACGGTCTCACGAGGGACCAAGGGAAAAACGGGCTCGCCGCAGCCTGCTCGGGGCGCGCACAATGACCAACACCCCAAGACTCAAAACAATAGCTAAGATAGTTACATAGAAGCATGAAAGACAACATACAAGAGGGAAAAAGGAAAAGGGCGGAAACGCTCCGCCCCTCGTCCTCTGACTTTCGACTTTCGACTAGCAGCTAACTGAGCCGCCGAAGCCCGTGCATGACAGGCTCGGGCCCAGCGCCGCACGCTCAACCCCGCCCGATCCGAACGCGAACAGTCCTCAACCGAGAGACCTTTGAAAGAAGCGTTCTTAGCAGCCGATCACCCGGTGATAGTGAACGGAAACAAGCTCGGCTGGCCAATGAACTCCAATCGGCCCGGCTTTGAGAGCACTGCTCCGAACATGTAGTCGCCTGCTGGCGCGCCGTCTGGGACGTTCAGCCGGAAGACCTCGGCCGGCCCATAATGGAACCCTCCCGGAAGCGAGACCGCCTCAAGCCAGGGGACGGTGTCACCAGCAAAGCCGGTGCCGACATAACAGAGAAGCGTGCCGTCCGGCAGGATGAAGCCGAGATAGACGTCCACAGATACTGCATTGCCAGGGTTCTCCGCCTCGACAGAGGCAATCAAAAGATCAGCAGGCGAAAAGTGGGCTGCGTTCAGCGAGCCATGGATAGCGGGTTCGACCTCGCCGCGACCGTAGTGATAGCCCATATCAACGGTGCCAGTGTCACGGACGTTATCCGTGCGCGTAGTTCTCTGGTCAAGGCCCAGGTTCGATGAGGTATCGCTGCCTGCGTCTATACATGGGCTGTTTGA
>DATLAJ010000073.1 GCA_035527515.1 bacterium | reverse complement strand
AAGCGCAAGAGGCGCCCCGAAGATCGCCATCACCTCGTCGCCGATGAACTTGTCAACGTAGCCGCCGCAACGCGTGATCGCCCCGGACATGACGGAATACACGTCGCGCATGACCTCGCGCACCTGCTCCGAACCAACTGCGGCGAACATCGGTGTGAACCCGGAGACATCCACGAACAGGACGGCAACGTCACGCCGCTCAATGGCGATGCCTTTCTCGGCGATCTCGCTCAGTTTTGAGGCGTATTCATTTGTCTGCGAGCGCTTCTGAATCTCGGCTATCTCTTGCTCCGGGAGGATCGCCTGTCTGGCCAGCCCCTGATTCGCGCCGCACTCGAGGCAGAACTTCGCCCTGTCCAGCAGCTCAATCCCGCAGTTTTGGCATTTCATTTGAGGCCTCGAACTCCTTGCTTTAGTCCTTGTTCAGGTTTGATTCTTAGCGCAAGGCTATCGTTCATGGCTGTGCGAGTCAACGTGGCGCTTTCGCATTCACGTCAATTCGTGTGCATTCCTGGTTCGCGGGACAAATTAGCCAAGTCCAAAAGGGATTAACGTGAACAGCCGTAGCTGCCGGCCGCTGGCCCAGCCTACGGATTGAGGACAGAGAAGAAGAGCCCATCAGCTTTGAAGTGGCTGCACAAGGGATCGGAAGAGATATAGGAGGGTTGGTCGGCAACGCCGGCCTGTGTCAGCGAGCGGCTTCTTTTTTTCCGAACGAGCCCCTGAAAAGGTACTTAAAAAAGGTCTTCGCCGCCTTCTTGGTGCGACTTATCTCCCTCGGATGACGCACCATTTGAAGGGCCTTGCGAGCGATGTAGCCAGGCCGAAGGTAGAATCTCTTCCGCGCATCGTCGCACCACCTAACGAGCTCCTCGCCCGAGAACTCGCTCGTCCTGACCACGCAGTTGTGCAGACCCTCGTCGGTTAGCCAGTCCGAATACTTCTTGGCGGTCAGAAAGCCGTCTCGCATGTATTGCTCATAGAGTTCCGTTCCGGGATAGACCATTACCGGATAGAACTGGGCAGTGTCAGGCGAGATGTCGATAGCTACCTCGAGCGTTTTCTGCATTGTCTCGCGCGTCTCTCCGGGAAGGCCGACCATGAAGCAGGCATGAACAAGTATTCCCGCTTTTCTGGCGTCGTGGGCGAACTGGTGCATCATTTCCACCGTCGTGCCCTTGTGGATCGCATCTAGTAAGGATTGGTCCCCGCTCTCGAAACCAACGCAGACCATCCGGCAGCCCCCTTGCTTCATGGCTCGCAGCGTCTCGTAGTCAACATCAACGCGGCAGTTGGCGGTCCATGGGACCTTGATGCCGCGCTTTTGGACTAGCTCACAGAACTCAATGCAGCGATTCTTGTTGGCAGGAAGGGTGTCATCCTCGAAGAAGATGGACCTCGCTCTGGGGAAGTGCGTGATTACGTATTCCATCTCCTCAATGACGTTCTCGGGCGAGCGGAAGCGATAGCGCCTGCCGTGCATAGTCTGCGGATATACGCAGAATGTGCAGCCATTTGGACACCCGCGTCCTGAGTTGATCGTTACCATCGGATAGAGGGCGTTGGGGTTGAAATAATCCTCAATCCACAGAAACCTCTTGTAGATTGGCGCGACGAACGGCAGTCGGTCTAGGTCCTCGATCGGCGCCCTGGGCTCAGTTCGCAAGAATTGGCCATCCTCCAAATAGGCGATGCCTGATACTTGGTTGAGTGCAAGCTCGCCCGCGGCCCATCTGGCGAGGTCAAGGACGGTATAGTCGTATTCGCCGATGCAGAGGCCATCGAGCGCTTCTGTGCTGTGCAAAGTCTCCTCGGGGAGGGCTGATGGGTGCGTGCCAACGGCGAAGATTCTGGTTTTTATGCGCGCCTTTATGGCGGCAGCGACGCTTAAGTCGTTCTCCACGCTTGGTGTAACCACATCCATTATGACCAGATGAGGCGCAAAACCGACTATCTTGTCGAGAAGCTCCTGAAGGCCTATCCCACGGGCCGGTGCATCCCACAGCTCTGCCTGAACGCCTGCCTGCAAGAGGACGCCAGTTGCGTGTGCGAGCCATATTGGATAGTAAATAGTCCCGCTCTTAGTAACCGCTGGGCTGCGCTGGGGTCGGGAGAACTTCTTGAAATACGGGGCGTTGAGCAGAAGGACCCGTTCGTCGCTGAGTTTCTTCACGTTTTTGTTTGCCTATTTTTAATGCTTTCCCGCCTTTGGGTCAAGAACCTTACAAAATGCTGCGCTGCCTGCGCCCAATAGCGGGCGGAAAACAACTATCTCCTCGAGAGCATCGGCCGATGGGCAAGCTATAGCAAGCGGCGAGCTGGGTCAAGCAGAGATAGTCCCTCGACGATCAGATTGGAGCGGGGGAACGTTGCGGCGGCCTCGCGGATGGAGGGCAGAAGCTCGTGCCCGAAGGGCAGACCATGGGTAGCCGCAGGCGTAGCCTGACGGTGCGAATAGCGCCACAATCTCCCCTCCTTCTAACCTCCCCGTTGCGTTGCACGCACGGCTACCCACGGTATCCCCTATCGGGGATTACAGTCTGCACCCCTCGTTCGCACCCGTTAGGTGAAAGAGGCAGCAACTCGGCTTTCGACATGAACTCCCGTGTCTATGTGGCAGCCAGCTTCAGAGCTCAACTTCAGAAACGATCAATCTGATTATCGGGGGTCCCGCGACGATCAGATTGAATTACTAGCTCCAGCAGTGGATTTCCTGTCAGCCCCGGCTCTTTTGCAGCAGTATCTCTATCGCGGCGCGCTGCGCAGCGCGTCTCACGTAGAAATCGAATGGCTCGAGGCCCTTGCTCTGGTATTCTGCGGCCTTCGTCAGAGGCGCGAGGAATTCCTGGTCGCCGAGCTGTCCCAGGAACTCAGCCGCAGCTATGCGTTCCTTGAAGTCGCCGTGCGTCAGGACATTTTGAAGCCTTCTCTTGGCCTTTTCATTGTTGAGAACGGCGGCCGGATAGGAGATGAAGAACAGCTGTCTGTACTTCTTGTCGGAGTGCATTGGGGAGAACCCGATGTACTCGCTATCGAGTGCGCGGAACCTTGACATGACGAGCCGCTTCACGGTCGGGCTGTCGCTCATTTGGCTGAGTGCAATCGCCGCCTGTTTGCCTATAGCTGGTTTTTTCTCCATTAGGCGGAGGATGCTCTTCGCCCCGTCTGCATAGTGAAGCTCTCCCAGGGAGAGAACACACCCCTGCAAGACAGCAGTGCTTTGCTCCTTGCTGAGCATCTTGAGGAGTCGTTTGGCTACTTCGTCTGCGAGACCGCCCGCGCCGAGTTCAGCGGCCAAGCTCCCTAGCGATTGAGCGGCGTAAGACCTCAGAGCGGAGCTTGGATCGTCGAGCAGGCCCACAATTAGCTGGACCGGCTTCCGACCCCCCATTTTCACTAAGGCCTCCGCAGCGCTTTTTCGGGTCTCGCGGTCTTCGCTTCCGATCGCCTGGGTGAGAGCAGGCAGCGCCTCGCGGTCGATTGCAGCGAGCGCGTCCTTTGCCGAAGACCGAACGAGCCTGTTTCTGTCGCCAAGCATAGGAATAAGCGTCTCAATGATCGCGTCGGACGGCACGGGCTTCTTGGCGCAGACATCCGCCCCGCGCCTCTTGATTCGGCTATCGGGGTTGGATAAGAGGCTCAAGAGAACTTGTTGGGGCACGGGCTCCTGAACATACCAGAGGATATAGGCTGCACGGAGTGCTATCTGCTTATCATTCAACTGGGCGGCGTTCAGGAGCTCCTTGAGCATCTCTTTTCGGCCTGCCTGGTAGAGTGCAAATTGGCAATGGAGGCGAACAATCGGGTCCGCCTCGGTTTTGAGCACATCCACGGCCAACTGTTTAACATTGGGGTCAGGCAAGAATGCAAGGGCCAGCATGGCCTGCGACCGAACGAACGTGTTCTCGGACTTAAGCGCTGAGATGAGGGCCTGTTTGGCCTTCATTCCGAGGTCCACAAGGCCTCTGATGACGAAGTAGTCGTAGTATCCGTGGGATGCGGCTTTCAGAAGTGCCTGCGCAGTGGCAGCGCTGTCAATGTAGGACAGCCCGAGCAGGGCGTATCTTCTGGCGCTGGGCTGCATCCCGTCAACAACGACGACTGACTTGGAGTCGGCCGCGATTACGGTCTCGAGATACCGCACCGTCTCGCTCACGAACTCGTTGCCCTCCCCCTCATCTTGGGTGACGGCCGACAGAAACGCCCGAGGCGTGTATCTGCCGGGCAGTATGTAATCGTTGTCCTGATGTTCTGCAATCTGAGTGAGCTCCTCTCCCAAGAAAGCATTCGAGATGAGCTCCATCTCCTCGGCGATGATGTCGGGCAGGTCCTTGAAATACAGTGTCGTCAGGGACTTGTCGCGATCGCTGTAGATGTCCTGCTGGATGTAGTTTGTGCAGTAGAAAGTCATGTATCGCGCAAGCGAATTGGCCTCAGCCGCGATAGCGGACCTCAGATCGCCCTGCTTTACGAAGTAGAGCACCAGCTGCTCCATTTTCTTCGCGAGCTCGATGCTGTTCTCGCTCGAGGCGGATAGGGACACGAAAGCCGAGGCGCCCTTCATCTCCACCAGGCCCTTCACCGCCTCGGCCCGAACCGTCTCGTTGGGGTCCTTACTCGCATCCTTAAGCGCCTTGGCCGCCGCATCGGTCTTCATCCTAGATAGAATCCTCACTGCCTGAAGCCTATTGGCCACCGCCTTGTCCGAAAGCGCAAAAGCAAGGGCTGGAACCGTGCCCGGAGAGTGAAGCTGACCCAGCATGTCGATCCCCATTGCGCGATACCTTGCGACATCAGACCCAAGCAGCGCCTCGGCCGAGGCGATGTTCTTGATTCGGCTTAGGGCGGAGGCGCCTGCCTGCCGAACCGCTTGCCGCTCGTCGCTCAGAAGCTTCTTGAGATCGGGGACAGCCTTCACCGCGCCGCTCTTCGCCAGTGCGTCCGCGGCCGCGATGATCACCCTCTGGTGAGGGTCGTGAAGCGCCTTGACCAGCGCATCGACGTAGAGATCACCCTTCATTCCGGCGAGCCTCCTGGCCGCACGCTCCTTCGCGGCCGGCCCCTTACTTCCCAAGAGCGTTACGATATCCGCATAAGGGTTCGGCGCACACCCCGCAAGCAGCGCCAGAACAACCAAGGCACAAAAACACTTGACCAATCTGATACTAACCATTGATCTCCTCGCTCAATTAGTGACTAAAGCCCTACTGTAGAAGGAAACGATGTTGGCTCTTCACACCCTCAATCACCATGTTAATAGTACCCGTCTCAAGCGGCTCCCAAGCCTCGTCGATGCCTTTTTTAGTGAGAATCCTACGCAATTTTAGGTATATTTCAAACCCCGACGGCCTGACTATGAATGCAACA
>DATLAJ010000072.1 GCA_035527515.1 bacterium | reverse complement strand
CTGCCGCGTGCGCTTCAGCTGGTGCTCGTCTCGTTTGCGTAATACCAACGACACGAAGTATGTAACTGCGCCTGTCAGAATGGCGCCGACAACAACTCCTACAAGGGTCTCAGTCATGTTCGGCTCCGTCCTTCATCCTTTCCACTTTTGGCCCCTTTCTTGGCCTTTCGTGGCTTGCCTTTCTCCAACTGCTTCACTTCATTCACGACCTCAACAAAATCCCGCTCCACCGCGGAAGGTTCCTCCAACATTCTCTTCCGATATGCCTCATACTCCTTTCTGGCCTTTCCCAGCGCCTCATCGTGGCTCACTGTCCCGGCGTGCATCAGGATGTCCCGCTCGCTGATACGCATGAAATCATCTAGTTTGGCGATCCAGCCGCTCATATACATGGGCTTTCGGTTCAGGGCCTGGAGTTCGGCGAAGTCCAGATACATGGAGACGATTCGGTTCAAGATGTCCAGTTCCTCGAGGCTCAAGTAGTTCTTGGCGATTTGAACATCGGCAAGGGCTGGCTTACTTCCTCTCCACGAGGTCAGGCCCATGTTTGGTTGGGAGGCATCGGCCCTTGCGCTGATGATCTCGGCCGCCGTGTGCCCGTGGGCCGCCCAGTGGACCTTATTCTGAACGACCTTGAAAAACTGCCGCGACGTGTCGGTATTGGGGTTGTAGTCAATGCTCGTCGCATAAATATCCAGGGCTTTGCGCCAGAAGACCTTTTCGGATGAACGGATGTCGCGAATCCGGGCGAGCAGTTCGTCAAAGTAGCCACCGCCTGCAGCCTGTTTCAGCCGTTCGTCATCGAGGGCGAAACCTTTGATGATGTACTCCCGCAATCGCTGGGTCGCCCAGATGCGGACGCGGGTGGCCATGTGCGATTTCACACGGTAGCCGACGGATATGATTACGTCCAGATTGTAGTACTCAAGGCGCCGCTTAATCTCACGTCCACCCTCCATCTGAACTGTTGCAATTTTTGCAACAGTTGAGCCGCGATCAAGCTCCCCTTCCTTGAATACATTTCCAATGTGCTTGGATATAACTGACTTGTCCCGCTGAAAGAGAGCTGCCATCTGATTCAAGGTCAGCCAAACGGTCTCGCCCTCTAAGCGGACTTCTATCCGCGTCCGGCCGTCCTCCGTCTGATAGAGGAGAATCTGTGAATCACCTCGTCGCTCTGGCAAATTCGTCATGCCGCCTTCATTCCTCCTCATTGCGTAATCCGAAATCGTTCATCCTTCAGTCCTTCATCCTTCCACGATCCCCAATCCTTCATCCTTCCGCCTTCCACTACTCCCCGGCAAACTGCACCGCGCCGGCCTTGAGGGTTACGTGCACAGTGGATTTGCCGACGAAATCGCCTCGAATGATGTGCGAGGCGAGGGGGTTCTCGATGAGGCGCTGAATGGTCCGTTTGAGTGGGCGCGCACCGTAGGTGGGGTCGAAGCCTTCCGCGGCCAGCATGTCCTTGACGGCATCATCCACCTCGAGCCTGAGTCCGTTCTCTTGCAGACGAGGCTCGAGGTCCTTCAGAAGTAGGCCGGCGATCTGCCGAACTTCCTCTCTGCCGAGGGGTCGGAAGAAAACAGTCTCGTCCACACGGTTGAGAAACTCTGGCCTGAAAGACTGCCGAAGCTTGGCGAGGACTTGCTCCCTGAGCGTGCCGTATTCGCTTCGAGAGCGCTCGTCGTCTGTCCTCTCGGGGAGGTCTTGTAGAAGCTCGCTGCCGATGTTGGAGGTCATTATTATGACAGTGTTTTTGAAGTTGACAACGCGGCCCTTGCCGTCGGTCAGCCGGCCGTCATCGAGCACCTGAAGGAGCACGTTCTGAACCTCTGGATGAGCTTTTTCGATCTCGTCCAAAAGCACAATTGAGTAAGGCTTTCGGCGAACCGCCTCGGTCAGCCTGCCCCCCTCCTCGTAGCCGACGTATCCAGGAGGCGCACCGATGAGCTTTGAGACGTCGAAGCGCTCCATGAACTCGGACATATCGACTCTGACCAGCTTGTCCTCATCGCTGAATAAGAGCTCCGCAAGCGCCTTGGCGAGCTCCGTCTTACCCACCCCAGTCGGACCCAGGAATATGAACGAGCCGATCGGGCGCTTGGGGTCGGAAAGTCCTGCGCGGCTTCTTCTTATCGCCTCCGACACCAGCTTTACGGCGTTGTCTTGGTTCACCAATCTCTCGTGGAGCAGCTCCTCCATTTTCTCCAGCTTCTCGGCCTCGTCCCGCAACAGACTCGTCGCGGGAATCCCAGTCCACAGCGAGATTACCTGGGCGATCTGCTCTGCATCGACGACCGTCTCCTCGCCCCCAGTCTTCTTCTCCTCCTGGGCCTTCTCAGCCTTGAGCCTATCCAACAACTGGAGCCGTTTCTGCTTAACTGTCGCAGCAATCTCGTATTTCTGGTTCAGCGCCGCCTCCCTCTCCTGGTCTTCGAGCTCCCTCAATTCGCTTTCCATTTTCTGGATGTGAGGCGGAACGTATATCGCGTCGATGTGGACCTTGGAAGCGGCCTCGTCAACCAGATCGATGGCCTTGTCCGGTAGGAATCGGTCGGTGATATATCTCGCGGAGAGGCTGGCCGCGGCCCGAATGGCCTTATCCGTTATCCTGACACTGTGATGTGCTTCGTAGGAGGGTCTAAGCCCATATAGAATCGCAATCGTATCGTCGATTGTCGGTTCCGCGACCATGACCGGCGCAAAACGTCTCTCGAGCGCCGGGTCCTTCTCGATGTGCTTGCGATACTCGTCGATCGTGGTCGCGCCAATGCACTGCAGCTCGCCGCGGGCAAGCGCAGGCTTCAGCAGATTCGAGGCGTCCATACCGCCCTCGGCCGCACCTGCCCCAACAACTGCGTGCAGCTCATCAATGAACAGGATTATATGACCTTGCGCGTCCTGCACTTCCTTAATCACTGCCTTGACCCTGTCCTCGAACTCGCCGCGATACTTCGCCCCCGCCACCAACTGGCCGAGATCGAGCGCAATGAGTTTCCTGTTCACGAGCGTCTCGGGTATCTCGCTTCTCACAATCTTCTGCGCCAGACCCTCTGCGATGGCTGTCTTGCCAACGCCAGGGTCCCCGATCAGCACAGGGTTGTTCTTGGTCTTGCGCGACAGTATTTGGATTACGCGCCTGATCTCCTGCTCACGGCCGATGACTGGAGATAGCCTGCCCGCCCGAGCGAGCTCTGTCAGGTCTGTTCCGTAACGCTTGAGTGAACGATATTTCTCCTCGGGATTCTCATCTGTTACCCGCCTTGTGCCACGAATCTTCTGCAACGCGACATATATCTCCTCCTTGCTGAGCCCGATCTTCCTCGCTATCTGCGCACCGGGGCTGTTCTCGACACAAAGAATGCCGATCAGAAGATGCTCGCAGCCAACGAACTCGTCGCTAAACCGCTTGGCCTCCTGCTCGGCGGCCTTCATAGCCTCCTCGAAATCGGGCGTAGCAAATATCTGCGTGCCTGCCGATGGCATAGAGGTGGACGGTATCTGGCCACGGAACACCGCCTCTCGCACCTGCTCCTTGCATTTGTCGGGCGCAAGACCCGCCTCGCTCGCTATCTCCGAGACAATGGAATTATCGACAAAGAACAGGCCGAACAGCAGGTGGTCCGTCCCGAGCTGCGACTGCGCAAGCTGCGCCATCGTCCGCTGCGCAAGGGCGATGGCCTCCTGGGCCTTCTCAGTGAGTTTCTGGTGTCTCATAAGTGCATCACCTCACATACGCCGCCAACATCGCGAATACTCCCGCGAAAGATCATCGCACACTCTGAAGCCCCGAGCCTACGAGGCGCGACTTGGGCTCGCCTCCGGCCGTTCATTGGTGGGAGTGCGGGTTTGCGCGTTTCATTATCTCCAGGCCCTTGTTCAGATAACCGCTATAAAACCCTAGGGCAAGGAAGAATACATAGACCGCGAGAGTGAGAAACGTCAGAGCGATCGAGAACTGGATTATCATCTCGCTGGCCGTTTTCAGTTCATCCTTGGCGAAATCAGTGATGTTCATCATCGCCTGGTCAAAGTCGCCGGTCTTCTCGCCCATAGCAACGGTCTGCTTCAGCAGCGGCGGCATGATCCTTGATCTATCGAAGGCTTCGGCGAGGCTGTCTCCCCTTCTGACGTCGCTCGCTATTCGGCGGGCATCCGCGGCGAAAAGCCTGTTCATGGAGCTCTCGCCAGCGAGCCTCAACGTCTTCTGGATGTCGCTACCGGAAGCGTATGCGTAGGAGAAGGCCGTGGCGAATCTCGCCAGGGCCGCCTTCTTGCGGACGTTGCCGAGGAATGGGATTGCACACGTTACCGCGTCGAACGCCTCGCCCAGGCCCGGCGTGGCCCTGATGAGCTTGACGCCGAGAATGATGCCGACTATCAAGACCATTGCTGCGATGAGCCTCAGCAGCGTGATGCGAACTGGCGTCGGATGCCCCATATTCTGAAGGAGAATGCTCACGCACACCACAAAGACGGCCGTGATCACATACCACACTAAGCCTCTGATCACCTGCTGCTTGATCTTGTAGTCCGACTTGAGCTTCTCAGAAACGTTCGCAAGCGCGACCTCGAGCTTGCCTGTGCTCTCGCCCAGATCAACCATCGCAAGCTCAAACTCGCTGAACGTCGCGGGGAATAGCGAGAGCGCATCGCAGATGCCCCTTCCCGCGTTGACCATTGCGAGCATCTTGTCGAGCACCCTTTTCAGATGCCCGTTCCGGCAGTAGCGCCGCATAGTCGTTATCGCATCGTAGTAGGAGACGCCGGATGCGACATACCTTCTGAGATCATTGAAAAAAAGCGAGCGCCTCTTGGCCGTGAAGCCTGTCAATAGCGGCGTGAAGAAGCGCCGGAGAACGACCGAATAGCTGTTTCGGCTGCTCATCTTACTTGCGCCACTTAGTGTTTACCTTCTCAAGGCACTCGATGGCCTTCTTCTCCTCCGCCCGTGCTCGCGATATCCAACCAACGCCTTTCCGAAGATCGATCTCGTTCTTGAGCTGCCCCTCGTCGCCCGGGAACGTGAACACGCCACTGAAGAGCATAAATACGTCGGCCACCTGAGCGAAGTGGCGAGCCGCATCTCTGATCGAGCCCGAGTCCCCCGGCGGGAACAGAGTCGCAACGTGCTCAAGGTATCTCGCGGCCGCCACGCGGGAATCAAGCACAACCCTAGCGTTATATGAGTTGCCGAACGGGTCGAAGTCCCGCCGCGAAAGCGAGTCCATCCACTTACCGAAGGCCGCTGCACCCGTCTCGTAAGTCTTAGACAGCGGCGCCTCGCGGGTATGATGAAATACTGCATACTCTATCGCACGCTTGGCGCAGACCAGTTCGTCAACCTCGAACCGATGCCCGCAAGAAAGAACGAAGAGCGACTCGGTGGCCTGCCGGCCAAGCTTACTAAATGCCAACGTCTGCTCGCCCTCCTCAGACTTCAAGGTGTCCGTGAGGTAGATGCTCTTCTCGTCGTCGTAGCCCCGAATGACCCCGAACTCCGCCAGGTCGAGCTCCCAAACGACCAGGGGGACATCGCCGTTTATACTTCTTTGGACAAGGGCGTGAGCCTCCTTGAGGCGCTGCTCGAAGAGGAAACTTGTCCCGAATGATTGGACGATTTCACAGTCGTAGCCCAAGAGCATCAGCGCTCTTGAGAGGAAATGGTCCCAGTGAAAAGCACAGGGGGAGCTTGGGCAGACGCCGTCTCCGATGTTGATCCTGAAAGCGAAGCCCGAAAGGCCCATCAGGTGATAGAACGGCCGCACATCCTTCAGGTAGCGGAGAACGCCGGCGAGCGCGCCCACGGGCGACACAAAGCTCCGAATCATGTGCGCCTCAAGCCGTTTGCTCGCCATTATCCGTATCCCGCGTCAGGGCTCTTGTGTCAGTAGTTTTATCTTAAGGCCAAAAAACTTCACCGTCCTGGCCCTGCGACAACCGTAAGACATTCGGGGCGAGGCTGTCAATCGTGCGTGGGTGTGGCGGCTCAACTGTCCCCAGATTCCAAAGCGTCTTTGAAGACGTCTCTGAAAGTGATCTGCCAGCCCCTCTTCTTTGCGCTCCCAGCTCTTATGAAAACTCGCTGGCCATCGATTGGCGTCTTTGGAAGCGCCACAGTCTGAGTTGAAGTGTTGTCTTCGATCTGGTTATGCCATTGGAATTCTTGGGTGATTGGACGTAGCCTAGGGACTCCTCAGTCATGCGCTTTCCAGATTTCTCAGCGTCACGATGCTCTCTCGCAGTCGGTAGCTTCTGATTTGCCCGGACCGCCTGCTTCGTGCCTTCTCAATGCTCTCAATCTGAAGGCCCAACTCTGTGCCGATTCTCGCGAGTATCAAGTCTGTAGGGACGTAAACATCCGCGATAAGACTGTCGCCCACCACCAGAACAAATCTACCACCGGGATTCAACGAGCTTGAGACATTGTGCATTACTCGATATAGGTCGTCAAAATACTTGGCCACGACATGCGGCATGTCAGTCCGCCGGTATACGCCCCGGCGCTCTATGTTCCTGGAGATCTCAGCACAAATCTTGTCGATCCAGTCATTGGTATAAGCATTGGTTCTGCTCGCAAAACCCCTGACCAACTCTTTTGAGACGTTGTCGCAAACAACCATCGAGTCCTTTATCTCTTTTAGGCCCCGATGGTCTGCAACAAACCCCAGCCACCCCATCTCGATCTTGTAATTCATTACGTAATCAAGCCCGTTCATGTATGGCGGAGAGGTAATCGCGAGGTCGAATTTCTGTTCGTGTCTATACTCCATTGCATCTTCACATAGGACACGAGACTCCACAGGTATCCTGTCCCCGCATGTCCTGCGAATTGTGTCTAGATCGCTGGCGATAGCGTGAACCTTCGCCTCAAACAGGCGCCACGGGGCATTATCAGGCACAGCTTTGCTCCTGCTGTATCCTAGGCATGGGGTCCTCTTGAGATTGCTGCAAGGCACTAGCACCGAGCAAAACGCGACCTTCAGCAAGTTCAGAACCTTTCTGTTGGCCTCATGCTCCTCCAACCAGCCAATCCCACCTCGTATTCTCTCCAGATTCGCGAGAACGCCAGGCCGGAACTGATTGACCGACCTGAGAAACCGAGGCGCTTCCTGGGGCGCGTCTTTTGGCATTGATTCAAACGCGGCAAGAAGGCGGGCGGGGGAGACATCCCATGAGTTCACCTTCACGCCGGCTACAAAGCTGAGAAGGGGATTCAATTCAGTCCCGAGCGAGGGATACCCCAGGAGCTTCGACTGGACCAGCACTGTGCCACACCCAGCAAAGGGGTCGAGGACCCGTAGATTGGGATAATCCCTACAGTGCCGACGGATGGTGGACTCGACAAACGAGGCCGAGAAGCCCTGCACGTATGAGGCCCATCGGTGAATATGACGGGAGAAGTTGGGCGTGAACTGGATCGGCTGTTTTCTTTCAGCAATGCTCACCCCTAAAGCAACAAGATATGGAATTGAGTCGGCGCCGCCTGAGCCGTCTGCTTTCGGGGAGCGCAGGATATTCCTTTTTCTCGCGTCTAGCTCTTCACTAGAAGCGAAACTCAGAGTCCTCTGCGCCATCGCTCGACACCCGTTTTCACGGTGGTTTTCATTCTTGCGTTACCGCACATATAAGACCACTTCCGGGCGAAAACATCAAGCACCCCGGAAATCAAATTGAGCGAAACTGCTATCCGCGTCCCGTAGCCGTCCAGTCCACGCCCGCCATTCTGAAAACTTCCCGCGCCGCGTGATATTGCTTCCATACGTCCCTCTTCAGAAGCTCGGGAAACTCACCGGCCCGATGCTCCGGATGGTACTGAGGCATGATGTTGACGTATGTGTTGGGGGATACTTCCTCCGCAATGAACCTCGCAAACTCCTCCGACCCCGCCAGGCCTCCGGGCATCACCAAGTGCCTGACCAGAAGGCCTCGCGTCGCTATGCCATCTGCATCGACCCTTAAATCGCCGACCTGTCGGTGCATCTCCTTCACAGCTTGTTTGACTACATCAGGATAATCCGGAGCGTTCAGGTATTTTTGCGACTCCTCGCTGCCGGAGAACTTGATATCGGGCATATAGATGTCGATGATCCCGTCGAGCGTCCGCAGGACCTCGACCCGCTCGTAGCCGCCGCAGTTATAGACGATCGGGAGCCTGAGCCCCAACCCTGCGGCGATGTCAATCGCCCGCACTATCTGCGGCACAAAGTGCGTCGGCGTAACGAGGTTGATGTTGTGGCAGCCCATTGATTGAAGGTGGAGCATCTTGTCGGCCAGGTCCGCATCCGTCTGCGCGGCGCCTCGCATCCCGTGGCTGATCTCTGCGTTTTGGCAGAAAACACACAGCAGGTTGCACGAGGCGAAGAATATCGTGCCCGAACCGTTTCTACCCACCATCTCCGACTCCTCGCCAGGATGTGGGCCGTAGCTGCTGACGATGACCTTATCCCCGACACGGCAGTATCCCGTCTCGCCCGCAGTCCTGTCCACGCCGCACATCCTCGGGCACAGACCGCAGGATTTCAGGTGAGCATAGAGCACGTCAGCACGCCTGCCGAGCTCGCCCATCCTCCGCAGTTCAACGTAGCACGGCACAGCCATTTCAGGCTCTTTCACATCGGTCAGTTGACGTTATGTCTGGGCAGGTCTCTGCGGCTACCCAATACATCGCCGGTGAACACACACGCCCACCTGCGCAAGGCTTCCGAGCTGGCTCCACGAGCTGCGCCCGCACCTGACCTACACCTGCACCTGGCAAGCCCACACCACTCACCTAGCCGAACGGCGCCGGCAGTGCATCACGTAATCCATCCCCATCTCGTCCCGACCAGAAAGCAGCCTGCACGCAGCGATCGCGTCCCTCATGCTCTCGTCCATTGGGTCAGTTATCGCCGACGACAGCCCGTCAAAAATGCCGATAGAAAGCATCGCCCGGTTCAGTATCGGCCTACATGGCATTCCATGCGACACGTTGCTAACCCCAAGCACTGTTGGAACGCCAAACTTCTTCACAACCTCGCGAAGTGCAAGCAGCGTCACCCGGCCTGCTCTGGGCGAGGCGCCGACGCTCATCACCACGCTGTCGATGAGGATGTTCGAGAGCGAAAGTCCGGTCTTGGACGCCTCATTAAGGATCCTATCGGCTATCCTCAGCCGGCCATCGACATCCTCAGGTATGCCATTCTCGTCCATCAGCAGCGCAATCAGCGTCCCCCTGCACGACTTGGTCAGCGCAAGCAATCTAGCCAGCCGCTCCGGCTCGCCAGTTGTTGAGTTGATGACTGGCCGGCCCCTATACACCTGAACCGCAGCCTCGAGCGCCTCGACCGACGCAGAATCCAGCGAGAGCGGCGCGTCAACATGCTCCTGCAAATACGAAACAAGCGCTGGCAACACATCTTTCTCGTCAACACCCGCCACCCCTACGTTCACGTCGATTATCGAGGCGCCCGCCTCAAGCTGCTTTCTCGCGGAGGTGAGCGGAACATCGAACTTACGGTCAGCGATGGATTTAGTCAGCACAGCTCGATTTGTGGGGTTTATCCTCTCACCGATGATGACGAAGTCGCTGTCGCCTCCGATCGAGACCTCGCTGCGCACTCCCGAGACCACCGCCGTCGCCACGCATAAGCTGTTTTGCGCCGTCATTGCCCTCCTCTCAAGTTGGGCAGTTATCGATACATAAGAAGCAAATCTGCATTATATACCACGAATCTTCACGTCAGAAACATCAAGACCGCAAAAAAGCAGTTCACATCGGCTGATTCGGCGTGCTATACGTAGCTGGTAACTCCGGGACTTTTGCGGGTTATTGTGCAACGTCGTGCATTCATGCTGCCAAACCCTTGACGCCTCCGGGGCAGATAGGGCAGAAGTTGGCAGTCTCATGGGCCGAGTGGGAGTTCTGCGCGGGCCTCTAGAAGACGCGAGCTGATGGCCCCGATCTAAAGATTCTTCGGCGAATCTTCGTAAAGACGGGATTAGAGGTGTATGGAAAATGGTCGAACCAGTCAGTTTGCAGACTTCGCTCGCTCAGACCATCGCCGCGGAGAAGGTTACACACGTTCAAACCCACCACGGCGAGGCCAACCAGCAGATGTTTGCTGCGGAGCTCGCAAAACAGGATGATCAGCGAGCGCACAAAATACAGAAGACTGAAGAGAGCGAACAGGACCAGCATGTAGATGACCGCGAAGAGCGTAAACGCGAGGCGAGGGAAGACGAGGAATCTGCTCGGGATGAGCAGACCGAAGACAAGACTGACGATGAGATATTCGATGCTGAGGATGCAGACCACCTGATAGACATTGTTGTCTAGCTCTGGTAGCGTTACCCGGTCCAGATAGTTTTATTTGACTTCCGAGTGGTTTGCCATGTCTTCGATGATGGTATTGACATACGCCCTGCTGTTCTTGTTTGACCTTGTCCTTCTTGTGCTCGTGCTTCTCGCATTTGTTGAGAAAAGAAAGGTCCGCAAGGAGGTGTCAGCTTTGCTTGATTCGGAGTCGAGCGTCCTTGAGCTCAGCAAGAGCATGGAGCGACTCATCGAGGAGTACAGGAGCGTCGCCTCGAGGATTCAGGACGACACCAGCGCCAAGCGGGACGAGCTGATGCGAACTATCCAGCGTGCGGACCGCCTTTTAATGGAGCTGGTGAGGCGCTCCGACAAGTTCGAGCTGGCGCTCGAATCTCGCGAGGCCAATCGACAGACCGCTGCGGAGGTTACTGGGAAGCGTCCGGGGGGCGTTCCCCAGAGCTTGCATGGCCCATTGGGTGGGGCTGCTGGTGCGAAGCCTGCACCGTCCGGACAACCCCCCACTGAATCAGTTAGGCCTGCCGCAACCCACGCCGGGAAAGGCCCGGAACACGCCGGCGTGCAGAGAGAGTCAGCGCGTCCGCCTCGACCATGGCTTGAGAAGCCCGCGCGCGCGATGACGAGCGGGACGCCTTCAGAATCGAAGCGAGCACGTACAGAAGTCTCGCCAGACCTCGCCGGCAAGAGGATGGGCTCGCGAACCATGCGACCATTCGTTGCACCGGCCGACGTTAACGAGCGAGCTGCAAGCCCGAGCGAGGAGGACGACATGGAGAAAACCAAGAGGCTTGTGATTGACCTTTCAAGGCAGGGGTTGGATACTGAAACAATAGCTAAAAGCCTTCGTGTGCCAATCGGTCAGGTCAAGCTGATACTCGACGTGCAGAAGAGCAAGCAGTCTTGAGACTCAGACTGGCCTGGCGTCGCAAATGTCGTTGTAGAAGGACATGGACATTGTGTAGTGGTGCCACGCTCCTTATGATTTGCCAAACGGACATAGGGCGGACAAGCACCGCCCCTACGGTGCCCGATTGGGTCAGACCAGGGCGAATCGAGAGAATCGCGACAAGATCAACAAAATATATAGATGTCAGAACAAGGAGGTGAACTGTGATGAGAAGGATGAAAGGGATTGCTACCGTCATCAGCGTCATCATTGTGATAGTGTTCTTTAGTGGACTGGCATCTGCCAATGCGGTTCACACATTCTGCCCGCAGTTTAGATATGACACACACCATACGGGACATTCTCTACAGGTAGGACCATCGGCGCTTGACGTGGCGCTGGAGGTCAATATCCCACCGACAGGCGGCTTCTTAAAAGGCTTCTTTGGGACGCCCTCGATGGACGCGGACGCTAACCTATACGTCGGTTCGATGAACACCTACTTCTACTCCATCAGCCCCACAGGCACGATCAGATGGTCCTTCCCAACGTCAGGCATCGTCGGGACCGGTGGCTCTCCCCTGATAACACCCAACGGCCGCGTCATTTTTGGGAACGATAACGGCGACATTTATTGCACTGGTCTGGATGGCTATTTCAAGTGGAGCTACTCGACCGGTGCGGGCGACGGCTTTGCTATCTTCAACGGCCCGTCTTCCAGCTTCGATGGAAACGTTTATTTCGGCAACTACGCCGGCAATCTGTATTCCTTGCGCGAGTCGGACGGATCGCTAAACTGGTCCTTACCGCTCACTTCCGCTTCCATTTATACCTCATCGGTAACAATTGACGACGAGCTTCTCTTGGTCGGCGCAACGGATGGGAAACTGTATGCAGTTACGAAGAGCGGCCTTCCGAGCTGGTCTTACAGCGTTGGCGGAGAGCTGCATGCAACACCTGTGTTGACCGATGCTGGCCTAATCCTGTTTGGATCGACCAACGGGGCATTCACGTGCGTCAACAGAGAGGGCGAGTTTCGATGGTCGGATGCCTTCCCGATGCCCATCAGCGCATCGGCGGCCTACGCTGGCCCGGACAGCATTGTGGTCGGCGATGAAGGCAGTAACATACGCAAGTTCGATTCTTCCGGCCGGACGGTTTGGGCAGGTCAGCTCGTGGGAGCGATCAAGGCCTCCCCTCTTATAGACAGCGATGGCAAGATATATGTCTATACTGAGCCAGGCAACATTTACATCATGCGCTCGGACGGCATAGTCCTGGACTGGACCACACGGGACGGTTACTGGAAGGCCGGCGCCTCGCCAGTCATCGGCCCGACAGGAACGCTATACATCTGCACCGCCAAAGACGAGGCACAGGTGATTGGCTTCCGGGACCAGGGTGGCTCCGGAGCGCCATCTCTTACTGGCTCTGTCGCGGATGATGATCTCACGGTGGGCGAGTCGCTGAAGTATTCTGTTACGTTCTTGAATCCTTCGAGACGGCTCACCGTCGATTTCTATGTTGCGGTTATGCTTGGCGATACACTGCTGTTCTATCCGGGCTGGGTTACGGACTGGGGTTACACAAGGTTCACGCTGGATGGAGGCGCCTCGGGCACAGGGACGCTCATCGACATGCCGATAGCAGATAGCTCGCTGTTCGGGCATTACACATTCTACTCGGCCGCGATGGTGCCAGGGACGCTGATAAACTTCTCGGAGACATCGGCGGTGGGCGTAACGATTCATTAATCCCGGGAAGGACACCGGGCCGGTGCATCTGGCCTAAAGCACTGTCATGGTTGCACTTATGCGGAGGGATTGGGTTCTGGCTTGCCCATTGCATCATGGAGCAGATGAGCGTTCCGTATCGAGCGTAATACGCTAGCCTAAGTTCCCTACCTCAACACTGCGCATAGAAAGACTGCGGTCTGTCGAAGCCGCACGGAACCTATGCAGCCTTAGGGGAGCACGATGGGGCGATAACGTTATTCATGCCAGTGGAGCCTTCGACCATTTCTTGCATGCACAGCGACTCGTCGACGCAGCCGAAAACATTTGACAGAAATCGCGGAGCAGTCTATTGTAATCTATGATCCTAGCGCTTGGTGGAAGCGTGTGCGCAGAGGCGAGATATGAGTATGATAGCCGATAAGGCATGGGCTCTGACCGAGCCGGTTTGTGCCGAGCTCGGTCTTCAGCTTGTTGAGATTGACTACAGGAAGCATGAAAGTAGGTGGGTTTTGGCGATTTTGGTTGACAAGGTGGGCGGTGTTGCCGTGTCCGACCTGAGCGAGTTGAGTTCTCAGTTGAACCCACTATTGGACCTCGAGGGTTTTATTCCTAATAGGTATGTGCTGGAGGTTTCGTCACCGGGGGTCATGAGGGCACTGAAGAGTCCTGATGATTTCAGACGTTTCAGCGGTCGGAGGGCGAAGGTTTTTCTTTCTGAGATGGTCGAAAACAGGAAGAGATTCGTGGGAATTATTCAAGACGTGGTGCAGAGGGAACAGGGCCCAGCGGTGGTTTTTGAGCTCTCATCAGGCGAGAGACTGGAGGCACCGTTTGCGCTTATTTGGCGAGCCAGTTTGCACTACACGACGCAGGAACTTCTGGCCGGTGTTGGCAGGAAGTAGCTGGGGCCGGGAGCGATTCAATGAACAAGCAGCTTATCAAGGCGATAGAGTCTCTAGAGTTCGAGAAGGGCATCTCGAAGGAGAAGCTGATAAGCGCGGTGGAGACTGCGCTTGCGGCAGCAATCGGCAGGGATGTGGATGCGGCTCCGAAGAACGTGGAGGTCAGGATCGACCCTGAGAGCGGCGAGACCTCGATATTCGAGGTCAGGAAGGTTGTTGAAGTGGTAACCGACCCGGACCTGGAGATCGAGGCTTCCCGTGTCAAGAGTCTGCCGCCTGACGCTCAGATCGAGGGCGATGTGGTCAGGTTCCCGAAACAGGTGAGGGACTTCGGCCGGATCGCCGCGCAGATCGCCAAGCAGGTGATCATGCAGAAGGTCAGGGAGGCCGAGAAGGAGGCGGTGCAGTCCGAATACAACGACCGCGTTGGTGAGATGGTTACTGGGCTTGTGATACGCTCTGAGCCAGCAGGGACGGTTCTGGACCTCGGTCGAGCCGAGGGTATGATCTACAGACGTGAGCAGATACCACAGGAACGGCTGCGCTACGGCGACCGGGTCTGCGCTTATGTGGTCGAGGTTGCCGAACGCCGCAGCCGCGCACAGGTCGTTTTGTCTCGGGCGCATCCGGGCCTCATCAGGAGGCTTTTTGAGTCCTCTGTGGCCGAAGTGGGGAGCGGGATAGTGGAGATCAAGGACGTGGAAAGGATCCCGGGTCAGCGGACCAAGATGAGCGTGCTGTCCCACGATGAGAGCATCGATGCTGTGGGCGCCTGCGTAGGCGTGCGGGGCGCCAGGGTTCAGACCGTTATCCGGGAGCTTAAGGGCGAGCTGATTGACGTGGTCAATTGGGACCCGGACACACAGCAGTATATTCGCAATGCGCTCGTTCCGGCCAAGGTTATGTCTGTTGAGATCGATGAGGAGAAGAAAACGGCGCGAGTGGTTGTTCCGGACAATGATTTCTCTCAGGCGGTAGGCCGACATTGGCAGAACGTCTCTTTGGCAAGCAAGTTGACTGGGTATTCACTTCAGATTCTGAAGGAATCGTTGGCCAGAGAGGAGGAGGGCCGGAGGTTGGAGGCTCTTGCGCATTTCAAAAAATCACTTGTCGATGAGATCGGGCTGGACGATGCACACCTTGCCGTATTGGAGAAGGAGGGGCTGCTGTCAATCGAGGCAATAGCGGCCAGGCCGCCGCTTGAGATGGCGAAGCTGCTTGACATCAGGAGGAAGCTTGCCAGGGCAGTCGTCCTTTTCGCCCAGAGCAAGATGCGGGTGGACACACCGGCCAGTGAAAAGGTCAAAGAGGTTGCCAAGAACAAGATTGTTAAATAGCGATTCCGGCGGATGTACCGTGCTCTCATGGCCCGTTCAAGAAACGTGCGGCACATCTAATTCCTCAGGTCTAATGCACAATTGTATGCGGCAAGTTCCAGCCTGTCATTGCAGACTGGCCGAGCGCAGCGACTTTTATTCAGGTATCCCACATGGTTAAACTTCGAGTTTATCAGCTCGCAAAGGAACTTAAGCTAACCTCCAAGAATATCCTATCGTTGCTGGAGGAGCTGGGCATCCTGGCAGAATCCCACATGAGCGGGCTCGACGAGGAAACGGTCCAGCTTGTGAAAGAGTTCTTTGCCGAGAAGAAAAAACCTGCCGCAAAGTTAGCGGCGCCCTCCACGGAAGAGCCTAAAACTACAAGAACTGCCAAGGGCACTGGCGAGGCTGTCGCCGAGGCCAAACCTCCCAAGACCGAAGAGCGCAAGGTCAAAGAGGTGGTGGCCAGAGTCGAGAAAAAGGCCGAGGCGCCTCGTAAGCTCGTTTTGGGCAGGTTGCTGACCGTTGAGGATCTAGCCGAGGGCCTCGGGATTAGTCTGGAACAGATTGACAACGTGTTGCAGGAAGAAGGCAAAGAGACGGCACCCAGCAAGATACTCGAAGTTGAGACAACAATGCGCATCGCCTCTCGGTTTGGGTATGAGGTCGAGATCAGCGACGTTGCTGACGATGCGCTGCTCAAAATCGCTCGCGAGGCTGACTTCGCTCGGGGAAATGTGGGTCCGAGAGCGCCTGTCGTTACGATTATGGGCCATGTTGATCATGGCAAAACCACGATCCTGGATGAGATACGTAAATCCAAGATAACCGAGGCCGAGCCCGGAAGCATCACCCAACATATCGGCGCCTACTACGTCAATACACCCCGGGGCGACGTAGTGTTTCTAGACACGCCGGGCCACCAGGCTTTCACCGCGATGCGCGCACGAGGCGCGCACGTGACGGACATTGTTGTTCTTGTAGCGGCGGTTGACGACGGCATCAAGCCGCAGACAGAGGAGGCGATACGGCACGCCCAGGCCGCTGGTGTGCCCATGATCGTGGCGCTGAACAAGATAGACCGCGCCAAAGAGAACGTGGGCCGGGTCAAGCGGAGTTTTGCACGGTTTGGGCTTATTCCAGAGGAAGATGGCGGCGAGACGATTTTCGTTGAGACCTCTGCTATCAGGCGTGAGGGGCTGGACACACTCATCGAGATGATACTGCTGGTTGCCGAGATGGCAGACCTGAAAGCGCCTCGGGATGGGCCTGCCAAGGGCGTGGTTATCGAGACGAGGCTGGATAAGGGCAGAGGGCCGGTGGCGACAGTCCTGGTTCAGGAAGGCACGCTGAAGCGGGGCGACGTCTTTGTTGCGGGGACGGTCTCGGGCAAGGTCCGCGCTATGAGGGATGACCGAGGGCGTGATGTGAAGACGGCCGGGCCTTCACACCCGGTTGAGGTGATGGGTTTCGATGCTCTTCCCGATTCTGGCGAGACATTCTATGTTATTCCCAGGGGTAGGAGGACCAAGGAATACCTCACGAGCCTGTCCCAGCTACAGCGAGAGCAGGAGACCAAAGCAACGCCTCAGGTGCGTCGTGAGGCGGTTTTGCTGCCGCTTACAGAACAGGAAGAGAACAAGCTCAACATTATACTCAAAGTGGATGTCTTCGGGTCATTGGGCGCTCTTAAGAACTCTCTCCTGACCCTCGCCACGGATGATGTTGACATCGAGGTAATCCACGCAGGCGTCGGCAGCATAACGAGGGCGGATGTCTCGCTGGCTGAGATAGCCTCGGCCAAGATCATCGGCTTCGGGATAAAGGTCGATCCTCAGATCAGCGCTTTCGCCAAGCAGCACAGTGTCGAGATAAAGTTGTTTCAGATCATCTATTCGCTTCTTGACCACGTCGAGGTGCTGGTCTGGAAGCTGGAGAAGCCGACGCTGGTGGAGGAGGAACTCGGCACCGCCGAGGTTCGTATGGTCTTCTCTGTCCCATCGGCGGGGAAGGTGGCAGGTTGCTATGTTCTGAGCGGCAAGATGGCCCGTGATGGTAAGGCAAAGCTCCTTCGGGGCGGCGAGGAGGTCTATAACGGAAAGATGGGCTCGCTTAGGCGGTTCAAGAAAGACGTCAAGGAGGTTCAGACCAATTTTGACTGCGGGATTGGGCTACATAGTTTCCAGGATTATCAGGAAGGAGATGTTATCCACTGTTATCGCATAGTGGAACAAGCTCTCAAGCGCACCAAGGCAAGCAATGCCCAATGACGCGGCCCCACGCCTCAACGTCCTCCTCCTGCAGCTGCCGCTTTCGATCAACGATCGGCACAAGCGCGTCATGCCATTGTCGCTGCTGTACCTCGCTTCCTATGCGAGGCAGCAGATCACAAACCTCGACGTAGAGATACTCGATGCTCAGGCGGAGAATCTCGGCTACGACGAGATATGCCGCCGCGCGTGGCAGAAGCGTCGAGATGTCATCGGCGTAACTTTCTGGACAGCGCAGGCCACATTTGCCTACGCGCTGAGCCCGGCGCTGAAGAAAATCTGCCCGAGCGCCAAGATCGTGTTCGGGGGCGTTCATCCTACTATATTCCCGGAAGAGGCCTCCAAACACGCCGACTACGTGATCATCCGGGAGGGCGAAAGGCCGTTTTGTGAGCTGCTGAAGCGACTTGCCGCCGGCAAGGAGCCCGATGGCATCCCGGGACTTGGCTACCGCCCAAGCCCCGATGAGGAGCTCAAGATATGGCCGGATGAGGGCTTCATTGATGACCTCGATGAGCTGCCTTTCCCCGCGTGGGACCTTCTGAATCTAGAATGCTACGACACTCCGATGCACGTTACGGGCGGCAAACGGGTGCCGGTCATCGGCTCCCGCGGTTGCCCATATAACTGTGTCTATTGCACGTCGCCGTTTCTGTGGAGGCGGAGGGTCAGGTATCGTAACCCTACAAAGGTCGTTGACGAGATAGAAACGATCGGCAAGCAGCTCGGGACCAACCAGATACACTTCTGGGACGATAACCTGTTTATGGTTCGGGACTACATCAAGTCGCTGTGCGAGGAGATCATCCGCCGAAAAGTCAAGATCAACTGGGTCGGGCTCACCCGCGCCTCGCACCTCGTCCAGAACGCCGACTTGATGCCGCTTGCGAAGGAATCGGGCTGTATCGGCATGGAGATCGGGATTGAGAGCGCGAATCCCGAGACCTTCGACAAGATCGACAAGCAGGAATCGCTCGATGACATAATGACAAGCGCTCGGATTCAGGCCGAGGTTGGGATGTACCCTATGTTCACATACATGGCATTCAACCCCGGCGAGACTCTTGCGGGCTACTACTTGCAGGCCGAGTTTATCGACAAGATACACGAGGGTCTGCCCTGGGCCGAGCACTTCCACCCACTACCGTATCGCGTTTACGTGGGCCAGTTCTGCACCGCCCATCCCGGCACCAAGCTGTTCGAGATGGCGCCTAAGCTCGGGATCGTCCTTGCCAACGACTGGGCTGATTACTATCACCACAAGATCAACTTCGTGCCTAATTCCTTGCTTGACGATGTCCCCATCAGGAATGTCGAGCGGCTCAGGCCAGTCGATTACTGGATATGCCTCCACGCCATGGCCGGGACAAACTACGAGTTCTACCACACTCATCAGACGACGATGGAGCACCGCATAAGGCATTCGCAATACTTCAAGTTCGTCAAGGCATTCTTCGACGCGTGCGACGGCCGACTAACGCTGCGGCAGCTCTGGCGCGAGCTAACGTCCTACCGGCGCATTAACCCGGACGAGTGCCTCCGATACACCGCATTTACATCGCTAATCCTCGGCCAGCTTGGCCTGATACGCTCCGCAATTTTCCAGCGAGACCTCGAGATCAGACCCAAGCCGATCGACGTGCCTATTAGCAGAGCGGGCCTCATGAAATTCGAGCTATTCCGCCGCATCGGCGGCCTCTTCGATGTCTTCAGTAGCTAGCCAAGACCCAAACGACGAGGCCCGAGCAGTGAAGCCTCCGCCGCGGCTCTCTTAGGTCAATTCGAGACCGCCATAATGGCTAGAATCGCCATCATTGATCTCTTGTTCAACTGGCCGCCTGACGGAGGCGCCAGAACTGATATCCAGCACATCGCCCGGGGTCTTTCCCAGAAACACAACGTGGTCCTGTTCTGCCCCGACTTTAGGCTTGGGTTCCCAAGAGGGAGGATAGGCCGGGACCCCGGCATCGCCGTGCACAAAATCCCGCTGAAGGACTATGAGTTCCAGCCGCTCACGCTTACCCGACGCCTCAGGTCCGCCGTCGATGAGTTCAGCCCAGACTACGTGTTCATCGCAGACGGCTGGTATTTCAAGCCTTATGTTGTTGTCGCGATGGAGGGTTACAAGAGGATTCTGCGCTTCTACGCACACGAGTCGCTCTGTCCGAAGTCCCACGGGCATTTCATCGACAGCAAAATGCGCCCTTGCCAACGCAATTGGCTGAACGAATGGAGGGATTTTATCCCCTGTGTCCTGTGTGCCAGCAGATGGCTTCACGAAAACCCCGAAAGCACCCACTTCAGCATCCCATTCATAAGAGCGCTCGCCTTTCTGCCCCACTATCCCCACCTCGTCCGGCGAGCGATCAGTTCGGTGGACGCCATCGTGTGCTACAACGAGTTCATCGAAAGCAAACTCAGCCCGATGAACCAGAACATTCACATCATCCCATCGGGCGTTGATGCGTCGCGTTTCTCGCCGTCGCCGCCCGCGCCTCGAAAAGGGCCTCGGAAGGTACTCATGTGTGGACGAAAGAGCGACCCACTCAAGGGCTACGACATCCTTTTCAAGGCGTTTATCCCGTTGGTGCAGGCCGGTATGGACATCGAGCTGTTCGTTACCGAGTCGCCCGCGCGGAGGGAAGCGTTCATCAATTACACTGGCTGGCTCGACCAGGGAGGCCTGGCCAACCTATACAAGCAGGTGGATATATGCGTTGTACCGTCTGTGTGGCCGGAGCCGTTCGGCATCGTGGCGCTCGAGGCGATGGCCAGCGAAAAGCCTGTGATCGTTACCCGCGTTGGCGGCTTGCAGCATATCGTCGATGATGGCGTCGATGGCTTCGTTGTCGAGCCTTTCGATTCTAGGGGCTTAAGGCAGAAGCTCAGAATCCTTATCGAGAACCCCGACCTGTGCGAGTCGATGGGCAAGGCCGGCCGGGCAAAGGTGCTCGATAAGTATCAATGGGACACAATCGTCCAGAACTACTACGAGCCGATCTTCTCGGCCTGAGCCACTCAAGCGCTGCCCAAGACCACACCGCTCAAGGTGGACCTGCCTTGCACCAGCCGGTGCATTCTGCTGCGAGTCGAGAGAAGCTGGGCTCTCAGAATGGGCTACTGCAACTTGAACTTTACCGTGATCTTGGCGCAGCAGGGCACAGGGTGGCCGGCCTGAATGGCCGGGCTGAACTTGTACTTATAGACAGCCATCACAGCTTCTTTTATGAATTGCTGCTTGAACTTGTCGCCCGTTGCGTGGAGCACTTGATGGCTCACAACATCACCATTTGCATCGACAACGAGCATTAGAACCACGATGGCCTCTTTCCCGACCTGCTGTGCAAGAGCAGGATAGCTCGGCCTCACTTCCTTCACGACCTCGGGCTGCTGGCTGACCTCCCATTGGTTGTAGATCCTTGCCTCCTCCTGGCCGACCTCGACGTCCGGCTCCTCGGGGATTCCCCACACGAAATCCTCGTCCGGAGGGATCTCCTCAATCTGAGGTTCAGGCTCTATCGGCTGAATCTCTTCCGGGTCATTCGGAGTCGGATCGGGCACTGGAATGATAAACTTGGCCTTCTTTACTGTTTTTTGGGGAGGTGGCGGTTTGACCTTCGGCTTCTCCCTCTCCCGCGGGCGCCAACGCCTGATTTTCACGCTGTGTTTTACTTCCTCGTAGGTCGGGGCTGGCGTTGAGGGGAACGTGAAGTAAAAGAGCCATAGGTGGAATAAGAGTGCGATAACAGCAGCAAGTAGAATCTGCTTCCGATCGAATCTCCGTTTTTGCTCGAGAAACAGCGTAGCGTTCATCACTCATCGTCCCCCGTGGCCGCCGGTCTCTCAGATTCATCGGTCGCAGACGCCTCATCAGGCTCGACCAACTCGCCCAGCATCATCGAGAAAAGGACGGTCAAGATGTATGCCCCCTCCTGCATCATCACTGCGATTCTGCCGACTCGCGTCGTGAAGTAGTTGTAGGCGCCAGATACCGGTATGGCAACTGATAGCCCCGCGGCGGACATGATGAGCGCCTGAGATATGCCCTCACTGATGTCCTGCGGATTGACAACTTTCTTGAGGCCGATGACATGGAAAGCGAGGATGATGCCCCAGACTGTCCCGAGAAAGCCGATCAGCGGAGCGATGTTGGAGACGCTAGCGAGCGCGGGAAGTCCCTTCTCAAGACGGCCCATCTCTGCCTGACCAGCCCGCTCGATGGCGCTCTCGATGTTCCGAATCTCGCCAGCCTCGAGCTTCTCGAGCCCCGCAACGGTCATTGTCGTTATGGGGGACCTCTCAAACTGCCTGCACCGTGCCTCGATCTGCTCGGCGTTGACATTAGGTTCTGAAACGAGCGAGGTGAGCGACTTCAGCATCTTGTTGGTAGCCCTCGCCTCCCTAGAGAGGCTTACCAGCCGATCGATAAGGAACAGCACACCGACGAACGAGGCAAACAGGATTGGCCACATGAACGGGCCGCCGTTCTTGAAAAGCTCCATCACCTGGCCACCGGCGGCCGTGAACCCCATTGAGTCCCAGAACGATACGTGCCCGGGCGGCGGGATCGGCGTGGCGGCTGCGGCCTTCTGCACGAGCGACGCCGCGGTTGAAAGGGTGGCCATGCTCGAGGCAGCAGTTGCGCAGGTTGAGAGCGTTCCCGCCGATGCACTCGCTGTGGAGATCGAGGCCAGGGTTGCCGCCTCAAACATCGCTTTGGCTCCCTCGCTCGATTCGCTCGTCGGAGACCACTTCTCCGTCGAGCAGCTTTATGACCCTGTCGGAGTGCGTCGCTACGTTCTGCTCATGTGTTACCACGATCAGCGTATTGCCCTGGGCGTGTAGGTCGTTGAAGATGTGCATTATCTCATCGCCGGTCTTGCTGTCGAGGTTGCCGGTAGGCTCATCGGCCAGTATCAGGCTTGGACGGTTTGCAAGCGCCCTTGCGATAGCTACTCTCTGCCGCTCCCCGCCCGAAAGCTCGCTGGGCTTGTGCTTGATCCTCTCGCCAAGTCCCAACAGATTGAGCATTTGAAGCGCCCTCTTCCTTCGTATCCGCCTTGACCCGCCCTTGTATAGGATGGGCAGCTCAACGTTCCGAAGCGCCGAAGTCCTTGCAAGGAGGTTAAACGTTTGAAACACGAAGCCAATCTTCCTGCACCTTATCCTCGCGAGGTCCCTGTCGCTCTTCTCGTCAATCGGCTCGCCCTCCAGACAATAGCTGCCAGTCGTGGCCCTGTCGAGGCAGCCGATTATGTTCATCAACGTCGTCTTGCCCGAGCCCGAAGGACCCATTATCGCCACATACTCGTTATCGTGCACCGAGAGCGAGACGTCGTGCAAGACCAGAAGCTCCCTCCTGCCCATTATGTAGGATTTGGTCACCTGGTCCAGCCTGATTAGCTCGTGGTCGCGACCGTCCAACCTACTTGCCATAGCCTATTCAATCACCTCGAAATCTGTGCGGGCGAGAAGCTCCACGCCCTCGACGACGTCAACCACTCTGACGTGCAGCGTGTATTCGCCAGAATCGATGATGTCCGGCCTAAGAGGCAGCCGATAGACCTGCATTTGGTTGCGGCCGCCCTCACGAGGCGCAAGGAACTTGTAGCGGAAGATGATCTTGTTGGGATTGTCGCGGGGCGAGATGGAGTATTGAACCATGAACTTCGGCGCGCCATCGCCAGCTATGGCGAGGCTGTATATCTCGTAATAGACGCTCAGTATTCCGCCCATGCGATAGACTCCGGCTGGGTTGGGCAGGACCTCGAAGCTGTGCTTGACGAACATCGACAGCTCGGTCGCAGGCCTCACAGATGAGGCGAGCTCGATGCTTGAAAGGCTGAGACGATGCGGCTCGATTATCCTGACCTCGAAGCTCTTGCGGACGTAGCCATACCGCTTGGAGTTCTGGTCAACCGCTACTGCCTCGATCTCGTAGAGGCCGGATTCAAGCAGGGCCCCGGCGATATAAATGAAGAACTTGTCCGGAGCAGTGGTGTTCTCCTCGAGATTCTCTACGGCGAAGCGACGGCGCACAGTTCCGCCAACCAGGCGCCGCTTGGAGTCGTATAGGCGGGTTGAGATTATCATCTCAGCCTTGAGGACCCCGTCGTCGTCGGCCCTGAACTCGAGGTCTGTGTTGGGGATGACGAAGTCGAACTCCTCCATGTTGGCACGGCCCGGCGACTCGAACGTCAAGACGCCGGCTGTTAGCTCAAGCGTGGCCTCCTCCGGCGTGATTGGGACGGCCGCCTTGAAAGGGTCGTTCACGCCCTGCTCGACATCGATGATCGATTCCTCGGACAGCGTCGTCCCCTCCGCCTTGGTCTCCCACTCGCCGCCTCCAGCCCGAGTGCTGCGCCTGTAGCCGTAGTCTCCCTGTTGTTCCTTTTGGCCTTCAGGGAGATTCTGCTCCGGATGAAAATCCTCGAATGCAGAAGTCTGCTGCTGGGAGCTCAGGTCCGACCTGGAGGCCTGGACCTTCTCATCCG